>JACRCT010000857.1 GCA_016218885.1 Deltaproteobacteria bacterium
AGGTCTACGACTACGACCCGAACCTCTACACCTACGTGGCGATGTTCGACGTGCCGTTCGGCTCGCGCAACGGGGCGTTGGCCGAGAAGGTGCTCGACAACTTCCTGGGCGCCAACTACGACACCTTCCCCTGGTTCAAGTACTACGCGCTCAACATCTTCGCGTCGGTCACCAACACCAACCTGGTCGACTCGGTGCAGCTCAAGGAGCGCATCGCCGTACGGCGCTACGACACCCGCGAGGACTTCGTCGCCGAGTTCGGCCAGGAAGCCTACGACCAGGCGACGAGCGGCGACAACACCTCCGGCACCTTCACCCTGGCCGGCGACTCCTGCGATGGAGCGACGCACCTCGCCTGCGGCGAGTACGTCTACACCTACCTGAGCGATCGCGGCTGGCACCTGGTGGCCAGCAAGTCGCGCAGCCCGGTGAGCTACCAGTACATCCGCGACTACAACGAGGAGCTCTATGGCGGCGCCGACACCACCATGGACAATTACGGGCTGAAGGTGCTGCTCGCCTACCACGAGTACTTCAACAACTTCTCGGGGTACTAGACCCATGCTCCGTGCGTCCATCGTCGCACTGAGCCTCGCCTGGCCGGCGCTCCTGTGGGGTGCCGGCGAGGCTCCGCCCTCCGCGGCGGAGGCCACGGGTGACGGGCAACAGGCCAAGGCGGCGGAGGGCACCCCCTCCGTCGCGAACCCTGCCCCCGACGCCCCTGTGGCCAAGGCTCCCGAGGAGGCTGCGCAGGCGCCCCCGCCCGCGAAGCCCCCTGATCCCGCTGGCGCTACAGCCGAGGCTCCGGCACCGGTCGCGATGCCTGCTGAGGCCGCGGCGACTCGCGTTTCGGCGACCGCCGCCCCCTCTCCCGCCCCCGCCCCGGCGGCGGCCACGGAGGCGACGACCAAGCCCGTGCCCGCTGCGGCAGTGGCTCCTGCCACTTCCCCAAGCGCCACCCCGGCACCGGCGGTAGCGACCAAGCCCGAGGAGGCGGCGACCCTCGCCGAATACTTCGGACACAAGCCACCTCTGAGCCTTTCGGCGACGGCGGAGTACCGCCAGCCAGCGATCGTGGACCAGGATCCGGCCAACGACCTGATGATGCTCTACGACTTCTCGCTCACTCATAGGCCCGAGAAGGGCGTCTCGGTCTTCCTCACGTTCGGCCTGCAGCAGAGGTTCGTGGCCGAAGGAAGCGAATCGGGGTGGCTCTTCAAGGACGTGGCGCTGGGAGCAGGCTACAGCCACAAGATTCCGCTTTCCGGGCTCAATGTGTCGTTCCTGGCGCAGCAGAAGCTCGCCCTGGCCTACAGCCTGCGCGCCTGGCTGCCCACCTCACGGGCGAGCATCAACCAGGACCTGCACGCAGCCCCCGAGGCGCGGGCCTCGGTCGGCATCCCGGTCCTCCCGGACTGGATAAGCCTCAGCCTGGACCTGCGGGCCCAGTACCGCTTTCACCAGTACGCGGAGCGGGTTGGAGGAGATCCCCTCAACCGCTTCGTCCTCTTCCTTGCTCCCGCCCTCGAGGCCGAGGTCCTGAAGCTGGGCTCGTGGGGGAACGTGGTCGTTCAAGCCGACGTCAACTGGGGCTGGGTGAACCGGTACCCCCCGCGCAGCTCGCTCGAGTCGGCGGCCAGCGGCCGATCGACGTGGGCGCAGGACTATGGGTGGGACCTGGGGGTCGCCTACCAACCGAAGCCATGGGCGGAAATTGCCTTCTCCGTTCAACAGGGAGCACCCGTACTCAGGGACGGCGTCGTCAACGTGGACCCCCTAGACCGCGACGAGACTGAGCTGGTGCTCGACCTGAGCCTGACCTTCTAGTCCTGACCTCGGTCGGTGTTCCGTGGCCCGCGCCTTCACTGGCGCGGGCCACACCTTTTCGGCGGCTTGGATCCCCTCCGGATGCGGCTCGGCTAGACTCCTGCCGTGCGCTCCCTTCCCCTCCACCACCGCCTCTTCCTGCTCCTCGCCCTGTGCGGCTGCCATGACTTCCGCCTCGCCGAGCCCCAGCCCAAGCCCCTGCGCAGCGTGGGAGCGCCCTGTGACCAGGCGGAGCAGTGCTCGCTAGGCCTGTGCATCGACGCTTTCTGCTGCGAGCGCTCCTGCGCCGTCGACCAGCAATGCGACCTCCCCGGAAAAGAGGGCCTGTGCGTGCCTCGAGCGCCCGGCTCGTCCTGCACCGCGCAGGAGCAGTGCCCGGGCGGCCATTGCCTGCTCTCGGGCGGCTTCTGCTGCGAGCGCGCCTGCGCCGCCCACGAGCAGTGTGACCTGCCCAACCACGAAGGGCTCTGCACCCCTCGCCCGCTCGGCGGCTCGTGCTCGGCCGGCAGCGATTGCCCCACCGGGTTCTGCGTCGACGGGGTCTGTTGCGATCGCGAGTGTGGGGAGCGGTGCCAGACGTGCCGAGCCGGGCCCAGCCCGGGCACGTGCGCGCTCGCGACTGCCAACACCGATCCGCGCCGCGAGTGCGGACAGTGCGGAGCCTGCTTCGAGGGCTTCTGCGGGCCGGCCGATGTCGGCACCGATCCCAATGACCTTTGTGTAGGGGACTCGGTGTGCGGCCCGGGCCAGAACTGCGGGCTGCCCGCGACCGCGCCCTGCGCCACCGATGTCGAGTGCGCGGTGGGCACGTGCATCGCCGGGCGGTGCCTCGCGGCGAGCACGGAGCGCGTCTTCGTCGAACCCATGTCCGAGGTCCCGCGCGAGGTGCGATTCAAGGGGCTGGCGGTGGACGGCAACGGGGCGATCGCCATCGGCCTCGGAGAGCTCGTCATCGAGGACAGCGTCTTCGTCTCCAGCAGCCTCTACACCCTGGTGCGCCGCCCCACCGGCGACTGGAGCGTGGCGCTCGAAGTCCCCTACTACAGCGAGTACCTGGACTCGGTGCGCGTCGCCTCGGACCTGCATTTCTGGAACGACCGCCTCTTCACCGCGCTGTACCAGCAGTGCCCGGAGGGCGATCCGCCCTGCGGATTCTATGGACGGCTCTTCTCCGGGAACTTCGGGGCCGGTCCCGCCGAGCCGCTGGGACCGACGGCCAGCCACGTCGCCTGGTTGAGGCTGCGGCTCGACCGCGATCAAAGGCTACTCGCCAACTACACCTGGTGGGAGGGCAGCGGCTACCAGATCTTCGTGAGACGACGCGAAGTGGAGCCCGGGCAGCCCCCCGCCTGGCGAGACCTGCTTGCGAGCCCGATCTCGGCCCCCGACTTCCATTTCGAAACGCTGGGCGGCCGACCCCTGCTGGTGCTCTACGACGACAGAACCCACGCCTACACCCTGCGCTGGCTCGACCCCGACGAGGTCGCCGACACGCTGGCTCGCCCCCCGGACTGCTCGGCCTACGACCTCCAGCTCGGACGCTTTGCCGACGGCGATGAGGAAGGGCTGCTCTTGGCCTTCGACTGCAGCTACCCGGAGACGCTCCTCGCGACCTGGCGCCCTTCCAGAGCCGCCGGAAGCCGCTGGGAGCTGCAGCGGCTAGGTGTCACGCGCGCGCGGCCTCTCGCGGGGGCTCCGGCGCCGATGACCCTGGCGGTGAAACCTCTCTCCGTCGTCTCAGACAGGGCCGACGCCGTGCTCCTGTGGCAGCGACCCGATGGCACCTGGGACCAGCGAACGGTGATGGCGTCGCGATATGGCAGGTTCGTCACCGAGGCCGTGGGCGCCATCGATGCCGATGGGTTTCCGGTGGTGCTGGTGGGCTCGAGCTCCATCTCGAGCAGCGAGTACCAGACGCGGATCGATCTGCTGCGCTACCACCCCTGAGCCGAGCAGCGCGGCGCCCTACACCGCGCCATCCAGCACGATGGTGGCGCCGCTCATGTAGCTGTTGCGCTCGGAGGCCAGGAAGGCCACCACCTCCGCCGCCTCCTCCACCTTGCCCGGCCTCCCCAGCGCGCAGTGCTGCAGGTACTCCTCGAGCCGATGGGGCGGGATGTGGTGGGCCACGCCATCGTCCAGCACGCCCGGGGCGAGGCAGTTGACGGTGATGCCATAGCGGGCGACCTCCTTGGCCACGCTCTCGGTGAAGCCCTTCAGGGCCGCCTTGGCCGTGCAGTAGTGCACCGGCGCGGCGATCATCTTCACCCCGGCCAACGAGCCGATGTTGACGATGCGGCCGCGCTTGAGCCGCACCATCCCGCGCAGCACCGCCTGGGTCGCCAGGAAGGCGCCCTTGCAGGTCACGTCCATCACGCCGTCCCAGTCCTCCTCCTCCATCAGCGCCAGCGGCACCGCCTGGCTCACCCCGGCGTTGTTGACCAGGACGTCGATGACCCCCGCCTTCTGCTCCACGTCGCGGACCAGGTCCCACAGGCCCTTCTTGTC
>JACRCT010000858.1 GCA_016218885.1 Deltaproteobacteria bacterium
CACGGGGTGACCTGCTCGACAAGATCACCGCCCCACTCCGGATCCCGCTTCACTCCAAGCCAGGATCTTCGGCCACTTGACCACGCTCATGCCGGGGCACAATTCGCCGCCACCCCGGGGCAGGCCGCAGCGCCACCAGCAAAGCCACCTCGCGCTACCTCATGGACCCCGGAGCGGTGCCGGTGCGAGCTGCCTCGCGCTCACGAGGCTCCTCAGATCTCCAGTGGCGGCCCGTCGCGATGGTCGAGGCTCGTTCCGTGTCGCATCGGGCCGCACGGCCCCATGCTCCTCCCCCTTGAACTCCGACGCTCTCCTTGGTCAGAATCGAGCCCATGTCCATCTCCGAGTCCGAGCTCAACTCCTTGATCACTCGCCGTCGGGCGCTCAGTGGGGAGTCCTACGCGGCGGCGCGCAAGGCCGTTCTCGACTACCTGAGACAGAACGGTTCCATCTCCTCCGAGGAGTACGAGCGCCTGAAGAGCTCGAGCGCCCACTGAGTCGCGAGCCGCTCTGGACGCGGTGCGAGCGCTGGTCGCTCGGGCGCAAGAGCGCTAGCGAGTCAACTTGTGGCGCTTCATCTTCCGCCACAGAGTCGTCGAGGAGATCCCCAGCTCCCGCGCGACCATCAGCAGGTCGTTCTCGTTGCGGGCGAGCGCTGTGACCAGGGCGCCCTTCTCGGCGCTCGCCAGCGTGTCTTCCAGCGACGGGGGTGGTGAGCCGTCGGCCGTGGGGAGCCCCGGAAATGCAAGGCCGGGTGCACCGACCCCGTTGGCAGCCGGAACGAAGGGGAAGTCGCGGGGAGCGAGCTCGTCGCAGTCGGTCAAGGCTGCGGCGCGCTCGATGGCGTTTTCCAGCTCGCGCACGTTGCCGGGGTAGCTCCAGGAGCAGAGGTGTCGGACCGCGTCCGCCGAGAGCCGCCGGCGCATCCCGCTGCGCGTGTTGTAGCGATTGAGGAAGTGCTGGGCCAGCAGCGGCACGTCCTCCAGGCGCTCCCGCTGCGGGGGCACCTTCAGGGGCACCACCGCGAGCCGGTAGTACAGATCCTCGCGGAACCGCCTCTCCGAGACCGCTCGCTGCAGGTCCTGATTGGTGGCGGTGACCAGCCGCACGTCCACCTTGACCGGTTGGCTCTCCCCGATGCGGCGGATCTCGTGCTCTTGGATCGCGCGCAGCAGCTTGGCCTGGAAGGCGAGGGTGGTCTCGGTCACCTCGTCGATGAAGAGCGTGCCCCCGTCGGCCTCCTCGAAGAGGCCGCGGCGCGCCTTGATGGCCCCGGTGAAGGCTCCCTTGGCGTGGCCGAAGAGCTCGCTGTCGAGCAGGGTCTCGGTCATCGCCGCGCAGTTGACCGCGACGAACGGCTTGTCACAGCGCTTGGACAGCGCATGGAGCGCGCGGGCGACCAGCTCCTTGCCGGTGCCGCTCTCGCCCAGGATGAGAACCGTGGCGTCGGAGGTCGCCGCTCGGGCGATCTGCTGGCCCAGCCGGCGCATGAGCTCGCTCTGGCCGACGATGGAGTGCAGGCCGTGCAGCCGCCGGAAGTCCTCGGCGAAGAGCGAGACCTGGGAGAGCAGGCGCCGACGCTCGACCGCTTTCTCCACGCGGATGGTCAGCTCGGGCACCTTGAACGGCTTGGCCACGTAGTCGAACGCCCCGCGGCGCATGGCCTCGACCGCGCTTTCGATAGTCCCGTAGGCCGTCATCACGATGACCTGGGTCGAGGGCGCGATGGAGTTCGCCCGCCTGAGCATCTCCAGGCCGTCGTGGGGCTCCATCTGGAGATCGGTCAGGACCACGTCGAACGGGCGGGCGGCCAGCAGGACCACGGCCTCCTCGACCGAGGCCGCGTCCGCCACCTCGTAGCCTTCGTCGCGCAGAAGGAGCGCGGTCGTGGTGCGCATGTTCTTCTGGTCGTCGACGACCAGGACACTGCCGCTTCGGGTGCTGCCTTCCACGTCGGCCTCGCTCGTCACGCATCCATCAGAATCCACGGCTCATCAGTCTAGCGGACGACGGCGCTGGCGTCGCGCTGCCAAGGGGAGCTCAGTGCTCACGCCCGCCGTCCGCTCCCCGCAGAACCCGCGCGTCCCCCACTCGCAGCGTGACCCGCTCGCGGTCGAAGTACTCGGAGAGCGGGATGGCGTACTTGCGCGTGGCGTGAACCAGCTCCTTGAACTCCTGGGTCGTAATTCTCTTGTTGAGCTTGAGAAAGGCGATCAGCCGCTCCTTGAGGGACTGGACGGCCGCGGCGTCGAAGTACATGTCCTGGCTGACGCGGACGGCCCGGCCTTCCTTCTCCAGCACCTTGGCCACGGCGCTGACCTTGTCGGGGTCGGCCCCCGTGAGGCGGGGCAGCTCGTCGAGGTAGGGCGGGCACAGGCCGGCTCCAAAAAGGGTCCGGGCGATCTGGTCCTTCAAGTCGGCGTCGCCTCTCTCCAGCTTGGCCGGCGCGCTCTTGTCGCGGACGATGTCTCCTTCGGCGACGAGGGCCCCGCGCTCGGCCAAGAGGCCGAGGACCTTGCCGAACAGGCGGGGATCGAGCGAGGGCGCGAGCCTCTGGCGCAGCTCCTCGCGAGGCAGCCCGGGGGCCAGGGGCGCGCTCTGGCGGTGGGCCGTCACCGCCTCCATGGCTTTCTCGCACAGCCTCTCGATGACCACCGGCGCGGCGAAGGCGCGCCTCTCCTTGTCGAACAGCGTCGCCGCCCCTCGGCTGCTCATGACCTCCAGGGTGCGTGACAGTGCTCTCTCGGGCAAGCCAGTGCGCGCGAACAGCTCCTGCGCCGTCAGGCCCTTGAACCCGGCGGACTCGAGCAGGAAAGAGATGCGCGCCGAAGGGTCGTCTCCGGCCAGCGCGTCCAGGCCTTGCGCCGAGTCGGCGCGAGAGCGGCGGCGCTTTCGCGGGTGCACGTCGAGCACGCGTCCCCCGGCGACGGTCTGGCCGCGCCCCGGAAGAATGGTGAAGCCGCGCAGGATGACGAGCTGGCCAGGCAAGGCGACCACCGGGCGGGTCAGGCGCAGCTGAGCGAAGCCATGGGCCCCTGGCGCGAGCTCGCTCTGGGAGAGCAGGGCGACCACCGCCGGCACCTGCGCCGTCCCCAGGTGCAACAGGAGCTTGGACCGTGCCCCGAGGGGCTTGGGGGCTGCGGCGAGGAGATCGAGCTCGACGTCGAGCATGGAGGTGGGGCGCAGCACTCCCGAGCGCACGGCGACCATGCCCCGCTCGATCTCCCTGGCCTCGATGCCTGACAGGTTCACCGCCGTCCGCTGACCGGCCAGTGCGCGGGGCACGCCGTGGCCATGGACCTGCACCGAGCGCACCCGCAGGCGCTGGGTGCCCCCGGGGAGAAGGTCCAGCTCGTCTTCGGGCGCGACCGAGCCGGAGAGCAGGGTGCCGGTCACCACCGTACCGAAGCCCTTGAGGCTGAACGCGCGGTCGACCGGCAGGTATGTGGGACCATCGGTGGGGCGCTCCGGCGCTTCCTTGGCGAGCTGCAACAGGGCCTTCTTGAGCTCCTCGATGCCCTCGCCGGTGCGGGCGCTGACCGCCAGCATCGGTGCGCCCTCCAGGAAGGTGCCCAGGCATGCCTCGGCCACGTCGGCCTTGAGCAGGTCCAGCCACTCGGGGCCGAGGTCGGCGAGGAGGTCGGACTTGTTCAGGACCACCAGCCCGCGAGGGACCCCGAGCAGCCGGCAGATGTCGAGGTGCTCGCGGGTCTGGGGCATCACCCCCTCGTCCGCCGCGATGACCAGCGTCACCAGGTCGATGCCCGAGGCCCCGGCGGCCATCGCCTTGACGAACCGCTCATGGCCAGGGACGTCGACGATGCCCGCGACCGTGCCGTCGCCGAGATCGAGGTGGGCGAAGCCCAGCTCGATGGTGATGCCGCGGCGCTTCTCTTCCTTGAGGCGGTCGGTGTCGACGCCGGTGAGCGCCTTGACCAAGGCAGTCTTGCCGTGATCGATGTGCCCGGCCGTGCCGATGACGATGCGCTTCATCGATAGAGCACCGAGCGGCTTGACGGACCGAGCGAAGTCATGAAGGTGTGAGCATCAAACCGTTCGGTCCTCTAGAGGCCGAATCGCCAGCTCGCCTGCAGCAGGAGGCCACCGACTTCGAGGTCCTGCACCGGGCCCGAATCGCCCACCTGGGACCAGAGCCAGCGCGCTTCCAGGCCGAGCCGATTGCCGCCCATGGGGAACTCCAGGCCGAGATGCGCTCCCAGGGCGAGCCGCGTGAACGCTGTGCTCTCGGCGGTGGCGACGCCTTCGGTGGGTTGGGTCGAGATGCTGCCCGCGGCGATCCCCGCGGCGATGCCGAGGTAGGGGGTCAGCCGGGCGCTCTCGGGGTTGCCGAAGCTCCAGGTCCCCTCGAGCAGGATGGGCACGCTGGTCACGGTCACCTGGTCCTCGAAGGCCCCCAGGGGGCGGGTCGCGGGAACCTTGAAGTTGAAGCTGTAGCGCAGCATGTCGGCGGACAGGCCCACCAGCAGCCCGCGGGTGCCGCTGCGAGTCGACGCGCCGACGACGGCCCATCGAACCGAGAGCCCGACCGCCGGCCCGGCGGCGCCGAGCTGAGTCTGATCGGCGACGCCCAGCCGCGGGCCGAGCAGCCAGCGCACGCGATCGGCGCTCGGTGCAGTGATGGGAGCCTTCTGCGCCACCATCGTTTCGTCGGCGTCCTCCAGGCGCGAACCGCTGGGCTTGGCAGTCTGTGGAACCAGCGGCGCCAACTCGTCCTCCTCGTCCAGCTTCGAGACCTTCACCGGCTGCGTGGGTTTGGCGGGTTGCTCCGTGTCGTCTCCCAACTTGCTGCCCTTGGCAGGCACCCGCTCGGTCTTCTTAGGTTCGGCCTTGGCGAGCGCGGTTTCCGGCTTGGCCGGCTCGACCTTCTTCTGCTCAGCCTTCCTGGGCTCGGTCTTGACTGGTTCGGCCTTCGCGATGGCCTCCGGCTGCTTGGCGATCCGCTGCTCGTTGAAGCTCACCAGGACTGCACCCATGCCAGGGCCGACCTCGACGAAGAGGGTGTGGGGTCCGGCCGGAATATCGACGGCCTTGTCCAAAGGTGCGCTGGCCAGAGTGTCTTCGCCCTCGACTGTGTCCTTGAGCTTGCCGCCGACCATCAGGCGGGCCACCTCACGCCCGTCCTTCATCAGCTTGACTTGGATGGGCGGGAGCTTGGCGTCTCCCAGCCGGCGCAGGCTGACGCGGACGCTCGCAGGGCCGATGACCCCGGCCCGCAGAGTCTCCTCACCACCGACCTTGAGGCACTCGCCGCTGACCCCCGAGACGATGGCCTTGTCGTGCTTGGACTTGACGCGGACCTCGGCTGCGAGGGCCGGGTTGGCGGCCAGGAACACGGCCAGAAGAGCGATTGCGCGCATAGGTGCTTTCCCGTCGCGAGAGTCGGCTCAGTCTAGCCGTGCGCCTTCCTTGAAACCAGCATGCCCAGCGGCAAGGCGAGCTGCCCTGGTCCCGGCGTTGCATCGAGCCGTCGCCTGCAGTC
>JACRCT010000067.1 GCA_016218885.1 Deltaproteobacteria bacterium
TCACTGGGACGGGAACGAACTGGACCGCGACCTTGGTGGGCTGGGAGATCAAGCGATTGGCCGACCCGGTGACCGCCTTCACGCGGATCTCCGCGGTGTCGTCCACCACCTCGATAACCCTCGCCGTAGGCTACAAGGGCACGACCGCGGCCACGGGGGCCTGGGAGGCCGCGCCGCCCCGCTTCCGGAACACCGGCAACTCGGACAATCACTACACCGTACCTCCAGGTCCGGGCACCCAGGCCTGTACGAACTGCCACAACCACAACGCGGGCTTCGCGGTCACCGATTGCACCGGTTGCCACGCATCTCCCCAGGGGACTCGGGACGCCATCGTGGGGGAGTTTGCCCTCACCTGGTCGCACAAGCGCTCGGCGGGAGGAACGGTCACCAAGGAAGACTGCATCGCCTGCCACCTTGAGGGCGACTCGGGGACCAAGCTGCCGTCCGCGAAGCACAAGGACGGCAACGTCGACCTTCGCGACCCGGACGGCGCCACGACCGAGGCGGCCATCACCAACATGGCAGGTGGGGCGTTCACAGTCACCAAGTTCGCCACCTCCTACGCCGCCGGAGCAAGGTCATCGACGAGCCACACTGGAAACGCCGTCGATAACGTGCTCACCCAGAAGTTCTGCCTTGCGTGCCACGACTCCAACGGCGCGACGAATCCAGGAGCGGTCGTTCCCGGGGGCACGCAATACAAGCCGTTCAACACGACCATCGCCGGAGCCGGCTACGTGACTCCACTCTCGGCGGGGGTCGCCGGCGGCGTCATCGACGTCAAGACTCAGCTCGCGACTACGAACTCCTCGAAGCACCCGGTGCTGGCCCCACTCACCAAGGACTTCCCGACTCCCGCCCGGTTCAACGCGCCCTACAACAACTACACGCGGGGGGGCACCTCCGGGACCAAGACGGTCGGCGTCGCCCTCAACTGCTTCGACTGTCACAACGCTCCTGCGGCCGCGGGCGGCCCGCTCACGACCCGGACGGTTGCCGCGCACGGGAGCGCCAATACTCTCCGCGGCACCGCTACCACGGCCACCGTGCCGCCCACATCCGCCACGGCGGTCACCCTCTGCGTCGTTTGCCATGCCGGTTACAATCTCGGGGCCGCGGACAACCACACCGCGGGCTCTGCCTTCACGAGCAACACGAACGGCAACATGACTGCGTATGTGAGCTATGGATGCAACATCTGCCACAGCAGCGGCTACACCACCCCCGTGATTCGCCCTGTGCGAGGGCAGGACGTCCACGGCGTCAACGCACTCCCCGCAGGCGGGCTGACGAGAACTCTCCGGTGGCTGGCAGGTGGGCCCCCAATCGCCTTCATCAGAAACACGCAGATGCTGCCCAACCACTCACCGCTGAACGTGGGGGGGACCGCGTACACCCCGAACTGCATGGGCGGAAACGTCAACCCTTGCAGCCAAGGCTCCAAGAGCTACACCGTCGGAGGTACCTACTGAGCTGTCCGACGGTCTCCTCGAGCCACCAGGGCGTCCCATAGAATCGCCGCTGCTCATTCCCGTGCGAGCCCTCGGCCGGCTCTTGACCTCGGTCAAGCTCGCGCTGGGTCTGCTCGCCGCCATCCTCCTCAGCTGCCTCGCCGGTGTCACGGTGGTGCGAGGGGAGCAGGCGTGGACCCTCATCTTCTCCTCGCTCTGGTTCAACGGACTGCTGGTCCTGCTTGCGATCAGCTCGGGCTTCGCCTTTTTCAGCCGAATCTGGCGGAGGAAGATGACGCTTGTTTCAGCCGGGATGATCCTGTTCCACCTCAGCTTCCTCGCAGTCCTTGCCGGCGTCGTCGTCAACAGCCTCTTCTACTTCAAAGGGATTCTCCGCCTGACGGAGGGTGAGACCCTTTCGAACAGCGATCCCTTGAGCTACGACCTGGTCGAGGGGGGCCGGTTCTTCGACTTCGCCCGCTTGCGGGGAGTGACGAAGCTGGTCCGGATGCACACCGGTTACATGGTCGACGGCCAAGACAAGCGCGTGGCCTACGAGATCGCGGTCGGCGCCGGCGATGCTGTGAAGCAGGATCTGATCTACATCACCCGTCACCTCGACTACGAAGGAGTCCGGTATTTCTGCAACAAAGAAGGCTACTCGGTCCTGCTCCTGCTCTCAGACAACGAGGGGCACCAGATCTATGGAGCCCATCTGCCGTTGCAGAGCCTGAAGCAGGTCGACGGGAGCTATCGGTACACCACGGGATCCGCGACGACCCCCTCCGCCATCGCGTTCCCAGCTCCTCCCGAGCAGCCGGTTATGGACCTGCAGGTGACCTATCACCCTGATCCCCAGACGGAGCGCGGTGGCGTGGTGCTCTTCAACGCCTGGCCGGTGGGCCGAGCGGCCGGCACTGACGGAGAGCGCTCAGGCCAGGCCTCGATCGGGGCGGTCTTCTCGGCGGGCGACTACTCCATCTCCCCCCGGGAGGTCCGCTACTGGGTCGGGATAAGCGTGCGCTACGACCCGGCCCAGCCCCTCATCCTCGCGAGCCTCTGCACCGGCCTCGCCGGGATGCTCCTCACGTTCATCGGCCGCATCAGGCAGGATGCTGCGCGCCGGCGGACCGAGCGCACTGCCCCCCAGCACGAGGGA
>JACRCT010000874.1 GCA_016218885.1 Deltaproteobacteria bacterium
CACCGGCCCGCCGCGCAGGACTGGCCTGACGCGCAGGCGAGGCCGCACTCACCGCAGTTCTTGGGGTCGGAGGCGAGGTCCACGCAGGAGCGGCTGCACTCCGCTTCGCCGGAGGGGCAGCTGGCGAGGCAGGTGCCGGAGGCGCACACCTGGGTGCCGGGGCAGGACTTGCCGCAGGTTCCGCAGTTCAACGGGTCGTGCGCCGTGTCCACGCAGAGGCCGTTGCACTCGGTCAGCCCCTGGGAGCAGGCCACCGGCGGGTTGCCCTCGATGCAGCGTCCGGCCTGGCACCAGAAGCCTTGCGGGCAGTCGTCCGTGCGCACGCAGAAGAGCGGCTCGGTCCGGGTACATGCCGGCATCGACGCGAGCACGCCGAGCCCGATGAGGACAGCCATCCACACGTGCCAGAGGGAGCGCAGCATTCCTACCTCCGCTAGATGAAGAGAAAAGCGCCGATCGCCGCACCGCCGGCCAGGGGGCGTTGAGTTGCGCGATTGTACCCTCGCTCGGCGGGTTTACGCGACTTGCCGCCGAGTCGGAAGGCCGATGGAGCCAGACCGGAGCCCCGAGCTTCAGCGGTGATAGGGCTCGCCGCGCAGCAGGGTGAAGGCCCGGTAGAGCTGCTCGGCGAGCACCAACCTCGCGAGCCGGTGCGGGAGGGTCATCGCCGACAGGGAGAGCACGAGCGCCGCGCGGCGCTTGACCTCCTCGCCCAGGCCCTCGGCTCCACCGATGACGAAGCAGACGTCCTTTCCCTGTCCCTGGAGCTTCCCGAGCCAGCTCGCCAAGTCCCGGCTGGTCAGGGCCTTGCCTCGCTCGTCCAGGGCGACCACCGCCTCACCGGGCTTGAGCTTGGCGAGGATGGTCTGCGCCTCCTGGGCGATGGCCGCCGCCGGGTCGCGCGCCTTCTTGGCGTCGGGCAGCTCGACGAGCTCGAAGCGGCAGTAGTGGGCAAGCCTGGAGGCATACTCCTGGACCCCTGGCTCGAAGAGCCCGGAGCGATCACGTCCCACGGAGAGCAGGCGGACCTTCATGGCGCGGCAGGGTAGGCGAGCCCGACCCAGGACGCCAGCCTCGCCCGTTTTCACGACCCCTTGGATCCTCGGCCTCGATGCCCAGCGCGGACCGCTTGCTCTGCCGCGACTGCGGTGCCGCCTTGCCGGCGCCAGGGGCGGCCTGTGTGCGCTGCAGCTCTCCCACGCCGGCGCTCCCCGAGAAGAGCGACCCCGAAGCCAAGTCCGACCTCCCTCCGGTGAGGGTCGGGGACCTCTTCGAGGGCAAGTGGCGCATCGAGAGCAAGCTGGGCGCGGGCGGGATGGGCTCGGTATTCCTCGCCCACGACATCGCCCTCGACCGGCACGTGGCGATCAAGGTCCTTGCCCGGGAGCTGTGCCAGGACAAGCAGTTCGTGGAGCGCTTCGAGCGCGAGGCGCGCCTGACCGCCCGGCTCGAGCACCCCAACGTCGTCCCGGTGTACGCGGTCGGACGCCACCAGGGCCGGCCCTTCATGGTGATGAAGAAGCTCGAGGGCGACACCCTCGCCTGGAAGCTCCAGGCCGAGGGTCGGCTCGAGCCAGCCCGGGCCGCGGAGGTCTTTCGCCAGCTCTGCGCAGGCCTCGCCCACATCCACGCCCACGGCTGCGTCCATCGCGACATCAAGTCCGGCAACATCTTCATCGGTCCCACCGGACACGCCACCATCCTCGACTTCGGCGTCCTTCGCGACCCCAACTCGGCCGGGAACACCCAGGTTGGCATGATGCTGGGGACCCCGCGCTACATGTCGCCCGAGCAGGCCCGTGGCTCGACCGAGGTGGACCTCCGCGCCGACCTCTATGCCCTGGCTGTGCTCCTCTTCGAGTGCCTGGCGGGCAGCCCGCCGTTCGAGGCGGTCTCCGACCTCGCGGTGATCCACATGCACGCGCAGGAGAAGCCCCCGGAGCTCATCGCCCTCGTCCCCGGTCTTCCTCCGGGCCTGGGGCCGATGCTGCGGCGAGCCCTCTCCAAGGCGCCAAGCGCGCGCTATCAATCGGCCGAGGAGTTCGCTGCGGCGCTCGATGCCGCGGTTGCCGAGCCCTCGCCCGGGCTTTCTCCGGCGGCGGCATCGAGCTCGGACGCAGCCCAGGCCGCGCCCTTCCCGGTGGAGCCTGCCCCTTTTCCGCCGCCTGATGGCGTGCCGGCCTTCGACCCTCCTTACGTGGCAGACCCGTCCCCCTCCGTGCCGAGGGCGTCCTCTGGGCTCTCCTTTCCAGCTGCTTCGGCGAGCGGGCCGCCGCCCCGACCCACGACCTCGGTCGGGCAGAGGGCGAGGCGACGCTGGCTCTGGCCGGTGTTGACCGTCGCCGCCCTCGGTCTGGCCGCCGCCGAGCTGGTCTTCGTGCAGATCGGTTGGCCCCAGAAGGAGCCTGAGGAGGAGGAGACGTCTTCCGAAGGGGAGGAGACGCCCGCGACCGTCGCCGGGCCCGACCGGCCCAGTCGTCCAAGCCGCACGGGCTCCCGCCCCAAGCCAGCCAAGCTGTACGGGACGTTGAAGGTGACTTCGGTCCTCAGCGGCAAGGCCTATCCGGCGATGGTAGAGGTCGACGGCGAGGAGCGGGGGGAGACCCCGCTCACGGTCGAGCTGAGCACCGGCAAGCATGCCCTGCGCGTGTTCCGCGCCGGCTTCCAGGACTATCGCAGGAACATCACCGTCAACCATCGCCACCTGACCGAGATCAAGGTCGACTTGCTGCCTTGAGCGGGTCTGGCGTGAGGTGCGCCTCGGCCCGTATAGTCCACCGACTGCTTCGTCATGGGCACCCCCTCTCAGCTTTCCCAGTGCACCCGCTGCGGACGGCCATTGGCCGCCTCCTCCCGGTTCTGCGACCGCTGCGGCACCCCCATCGTGGCGAGCGGGCAACGCGTCGACCCGCAGCCGCTGCGCGTCGGGGAGGTCCTCGACGGCCAGTGGCGCCTCGAAGGCAAGCTCGGCGCCGGGGGCA
>JACRCT010000863.1 GCA_016218885.1 Deltaproteobacteria bacterium
AGGAGGCGCCGGCGGCGCCCGCGCCGCAACCGCTGGCCGCCCAAGGCGGTGCTCAGGGTGCAAGCGAGGCGCTCGGTCCCCAGTCGACGGCGTTGGGAGACGAAGTGGAGGAGTTGCTGCTGGCAGCGGACGCGTCCAGGCGGGCGGGCCGCCCCGCCGAGGCGGTTCCGCTCCTCGAGCAGATCATCACTCGCCACGCGGCGGACCAGCGCGCTCCGCTGGCAGCCTTCACCCTGGGCAAGCTGCAGCTGGAAGCGGGCCACGCGCGAGAGGCCGCCGACGCCTTCGGCACCGCGCGGGCACTGGCGCCCAATGGACCGCTGGCGGAGGATGCGCTCGGTCGCGAGCTCGAAGCCGCAGAGAGGGCCGGCGATGCCACGCGCGAGCGGAGGGTGGCGAAGGAGTACCTGGAGCGCTTCCCCGAAGGGGCGCGGGCTGCGGCCGCCCGGCGAGCGCTGATGCCGCCGCCATGACCTGGCTTGCCCTCACGCTGGTGTTGAGCGCCTCTCCAGTGACGCTGGAGCTCGACCCCTGCGTGCCTGATGTCGCCGCGCTCGAGCGCTCTGCACGGCTCGAGCTAGGCGAGAGCGAGCAGGCGGGGTCGGGTCCTCCCCTGACCGTAAGCGTCCGGTGCGTGCAGGATGAGGTGGAGCTCGAGGTGCGCGAGGGGTCGGCGGTGCGCGCACACCGGCGGCTCGACCTTCGCGCTTCGCCGGGCCCCCCTTTGACGCGCCTGTTGGCCCTCGCCATCGCCGAGCTCATCTCCGCCTCGCGAGCCGAGCCCGCAGCGCGCACCCCAATCTCACCAGACGCTCCTGCGCCGCCCGCTTCCTTGCCCACCCCCGTCGGCACTGCACGGCGCGCGGACGGGCCGCTTTGGGCCGGGTGGTTGCAGGCCGAAGGCTTCGCCGCGTTCGGCGCTCAGCATCAGCTTGGCGTGGGCGCGCGACTGGGGGTGGAACGGCGGCTGTCCGTCGCCGCGGTGCGAGGGGAGCTATCCGTCGAGCACGCCTCGGAGCGCGAACCCATGGGTTCGCTCGACGAGCTGTTGGTGAGCGGGAGCGTGGGCGGCCAGCTGAGCCCCTGGCCCACCCGGCCCGTGGCCTTCGGTCTCTCGGCGAAGCTCGGCCTCGCACGCCTGGCAGGCCGGCCCGACGAGAACGCCGCGGCCGACGGCGTGATCCGGCTCGGGCCCTTCGCTGCCGTCTTCGCGCACGCCAAGGCGCGCCTCGCACCGGTCGACCGCGCGGGTCTCGTCCTGGGGCTCGAGCTTGGCTATGTCGTCCTGCCCTACCGGGGCCGGCGCAGCGACGGCCAGCTGTGGGGCTGCGACGGGGCCTGGCTCGCTTTCACGTGTGGCTGGGAGGTGCCGTGGTGAGCCGTTTTCGCGCTCGGTTGCATGAGAGGAGTGAACGGAGGCTTTCCATGCGCCCGATGCTGATACCCCTCGTCGCTCTCGCCGTCCTCCCCGGCTGTCAGTGTTGTCAGCCGACGGATGAATCTCTCTTCTCGTTGCGGCAGAACCAGCTTTCCGCCGGTGGCAGGCACACCTGCCAGATCCTGGCTGGCGCGCTCTATTGCTGGGGCGGCAACACCGATGGCCAGCTCGGTCTGGGCACCACGACCGAGGCCGAGCCACCGAGCCAGGTCGGCCACTTCACCGACTGGCAGTCGGTCAGCGCCGGCACGGACTCGACCTGCGCCATTCGCCAGGGCGCGCTCTCGTGCTGGGGCGGCAATCGCTGCGGAGAGGTGGGCGACGGCACCACCGCGACGCGGTCATCTCCGGTGGACATCCCCGGCAGTTGGTCCACGGTCAAGGTCGGAGGCGAGACCGCGTGCGCGATCTCGACCGACAACCGGCTCTTCTGCTGGGGAGATAACTCGGAGGGCAAGTTGGGCGACGGCTCCGACGACACGAGCGTGTGGTTTCGCAGCACGCCGGGCCGAGTGGCTGGCTCGTGGAAGGCCGTTGCTGTATCGCCTTACCATGTCTGCGGCATTCAGACGGACAGCAGCCTGTGGTGTTGGGGCGGTGGGCTGTACGGGGAGCTCGGCATCGGCAGTGTGCAGGCCAACCAGACGCTTCCGGTGCGGGTGGGCACAGAGGTCGACTGGGCCGACGTGAAGGTGTCGAATCACTACAGCTGCGCCTTCAAGGTCTCCGGGGAGCGCTATTGCTTCGGCACGGACCAGGCGTATTCGGCGGCCTCGTTCTCGCCGACGCTCGTCTCGGACACCGCGCCTTGGGCCCTGTTCGAGCTGGGCGGCGCCTTTCCCAGCGGCTGCGGCATTCGCAAGAACGGGGGTGGCTTGTGGTGCTGGGGCTCCAACGTCTTCGGGATGTTGGGCGTCGGCGACGCCGTCCCCGACTTCAGCGCGAGCCCGGTGCTGGTCGACGCCGACCCGGGGTGGGTCTCGGTGGCGGTGGGCGATCGCCACGCCTGCGCAGTGAAAGCCGACTCCCAGCATCACCCGACTCGGTATTGCTGGGGTGGGGCTGTGCTCGGGCAGTTCGGTCAGGTCGCGCACGGGCCCCAGCGCGTGGTGGGCAACGACTGGAGTGCCGTCGCGGTAGGCTCGTACGGCACCTTGGGTCTACACGCCGATGGGTCGCTCGCCTATTGGGGGCTTGGCGCGTTCCCATCTTGCGGCCGCCTACGCCTACTGCAGGTGCCGCAGCCGATACCAGGCAACCAGTGGACCGCCGTGGCGGTGGCCCGCGACGCAGCGTCGCATGGCTGCGGACTGACGACCAAGCAGGAGCTTCTGTGTTGGGGCGGTAACGACCAGGGCCAACTCGGGCTCGGCATCAGCAGCGACTACGTGGACGTCCCCACTCGTGTCCGTGTCGACGCTGAGCTGCTCACACTGTGGAAGCAGGTCTCCACCGGCTCCAGCCACACCTGCGCCATTCGCGACGATGGCACACTGTGGTGCTGGGGCGGAGGTGATTTGGGGCAGCTCGGTGACGGGCTCGCCCAGTCGAACCCCGCTCCGACCCGCGTGGACCAGGCGTCCTGGACAGCGGTTTCGGTTGGCGGCCGGCATACGTGCGGCCTCCATGACGACGGCACCCTCTGGTGCTGGGGTGCGAATGAGAGCGGTCAGCTCGGAGTTGACGGCTCAGACACCACGCCACTGTCGAGCACGCCAATGCAGGTGGGAACGGCGACGTGGGCCTCCATCGCCGCGGGCGATTTCCACACCTGCGGCCGTCAGGCCGACGCGAGCCTGTGGTGCTGGGGCGGCACCTCGGCGGCGATGACGCCGGTGCGCGTCGGTGCCGACTCCGACTGGATCAAGGTGGTGGCGGGCGACGCTCGAACCTGTGGCCTTCGCGCCCCTGGCACGCGATGGTGCTGGGGAAGCGGGCTGGAGGCGCCGGGCACGGCCACTCCGCAGCAGCAAGACAGTGAGACATCCTGGACCTCGCTTGCGCTCGGAGCTGGCCATGACTGCGGCAGGCGCTCGGACGGCTCGCTTTGGTGCTGGGGGAGCGACGAATCGGGAGCCCTGGGCACGGGCAACGCCTGGCACGCCAGCCCTCAGGAGCTGTGAGCGGGGGCCTTCCGGGGCCAGGTCATTGGCGGGGGCTAGTCAGCGGCGGCGCATTCCGGCGGCTACCGCGAAGTTGCGCCACGTAGCGCAACTTGCCTCGTGTCCGAGAGAGTGGAGGGCCTTTGGCTCGCGGGCCTCACTTTCGGTAAAACGGCAGCCGCGTGCGGAGTGAGCCCTGCGAAGCGCGTGGAGCGATCATCGCCAATAGGGAAGGAGACTCGATGCCTAGAAGAGTGCGGCAGAGGTCGTGGAATCGGTCGAGCTGAGCGACGAGCGGGCGAAGGAGATCTCGGTGCGGATCCTCGAGCTCACCGCCGGCGTTGAGGCCACGAGCGCACGACCATGGGCCGATGGGTGCTCGTCGAGGTCTTCGAGGGCTCGGAGGCGGGGACAAGTCCAAGCAGCGGCGCGGCGGAGAGATCGTGTCCGGCGTCGGCAGCTCAGACAAGGAAGAATGGGTCTGCGATACCATCAACTTCACGGAGAGGAGCCTGCGAATGAGAGCCGCCACATTCACCGCCGCGCACCGGTCGCTCACGACCTTGATGGCCCTGGCCTTGGCCTGCGCCTCCTGCCGCTCCCAAGAGCGAGGTCCGAAGGGCGACCCGGGAGGCTCCTGCAGTGTCAAGGGAAACGCCGACGGAATGATGTCGCTCTCATGCCCCGACGGCACCTCGGTGACCTTCAGGGGCGGAGCGGACCCGCAGGGGATGGCGGCCCCCATCACTCCCCAGCAGTACGGCGCCAAAGGGGACGGCGTCGCGGACGACACGGCCGCGATCGTCGCGGCCGTCGCTGCGCTGACCCCGGGTCAAGCCCTGGTCTTCCCGGCGGCGACGTATTTCACGAAGGGATGCATTGTTATCGCCAAGTCCAACATCACCATAGTCTTCCAAGGCGCGAAGTTCAATATTGCGGATGATGGAGCACCGGGTGAAATAACCAACACCGCCTCCGGACCCATAGGGTTCCTTTTCAAGAATGCGAACAATATCTCGGTGTTGGGCGCCGCGCGCCTCGTCGGGCAGGGGACCGCGGGGAGCTCGCGTCTTGCTGGGATGGTCTTTGATCACTGCAGTTTTGTTACGGCCCCTGCCGAGATGTATTTTGAGAA
>JACRCT010000864.1 GCA_016218885.1 Deltaproteobacteria bacterium
ATGCTGCTGGGCTGAGTCGGGAAGCGCGCGGGTCAGGTAAGGCCGGCGATCCGCCGAATCACCTCGCCCGCTGCCACCATCCCGAAGACGCCGGTGACGAATCCCGCCGAGCCGTTGACCTGCTTGCGGCGCGCAGTGGAGTGGGGCTCGTGGCCTTCCTCAGGGTGGTCAGGAGTCGCGTCGCAGAGAGGCTGCTCTTCGGGCTCAATGGGGTCGCGGGGCCGCTCGGTCGACCAGACCGCGAGGATCCCAGTGGGCTCGGTGGTGGCAGGGATGCCGTGCTTGATGCGCAGGAACTTGCGGACGTCCTTGGCGAACTGGTCGGTGTGCGACTCGTACAGATCGGTGACGCGCACCAGGGTCGGGTCCAGCCGGCCTGCCGCGCCCATGCTCGAGATCACCGGGATCTTGCTCGCCAAGCAGCGCGCGAGCAGGTGGAGCTTGGCCTTGACGTTGTCTACCGCGTCCACCACGAAGTCGACCCCGGTGGGCGGCAGCAGCCGCTCGGCGGTCTCGTCGCAGTAGAACTCCCGTAGCGCCTCGATGTGCGCATCGGGGTTGATGAGCCGCATCCGCTCGGCCACGACATCGGCCTTGTAGGCCCCCACGGTGGAGTGAAGCGCCGGGAGCTGGCGATTGACGTTGGTGACGCAGACGGTGTCGAAGTCCACCAGCGTGAGCCGCCCGATCCCGCCGCGGACCAGCGCCTCGGCTGCCCAGGACCCGACGCCCCCCAGGCCGAAGATCGTGACATGCGCTCGGGTGAGGGCGTCCATGGCCGCTGGGCCGAGCAGCCGTGCGTTGCGCTCGAAGCGCCGGTGGATGGCCGCGGCGGGAGGCGGCATGGCTGACTGCTTGCTGGCGGGCTCGGAGGACATGGAGGCGCAGCAGTAGCAAGCCCGCCGTCCGGGCTCAACCGGCAGGCGTCGATGGGGGAATGGAGGCCAGCCTCGAACGCATGTTCATGGTCGTCGCCCAGGCGAGCGTGCGGGCAGGAATGAGCATCCCTTCGGCGGCGCCATGTCCTTCAGCGCCAAGTCGTGTAGCGAGGATCATGGGGCCTGCCTGCACGGTCGATGACTCACGCCCTGTCACGGTCGGTCGACCACAACAAGCCCAGCGCCCAGAGCAGCAGGAAGGGCACGAGGACCGCGACCAGCCCAAGCCAGGGGAGGCCCCCGGGGCCAGAGATGGGATTCTGGCGATCGTGGCGAGACAAGAGCCCCAGGGCGATCATCGCGACCGAATAGAGGACCATCGCCGCGCCGAGGCCGCGCGCTCGAGCGCCGCGAAGCTCGCGTCGGCTGGTCATTGGGATGCGGGTGGTTATCGCTCCTTCGAGTCCGAAGGCCAAGGCGATGAAGGCGCAGACGCCGCCCAGCTGCATCCAGTACCAAGCGAGGACTGCGAGCAGGAGAAAGCCGACCCCGAGAAGGATGCTGCGGACGAACCAGATCGTCCGGGACGACCGATTGCGTTCCTGGTGAGCGTCATCCATGGGCGTCGAAGCCTCCTCGAACTCCACAGCGTCTGGGGAGGCTAGCAGAGCGGCGCGCGAATCTGGGAGATGGCCTTCTCCATGGAGTGCTTTGCGCGGAACTGGGGGCCTGTCAGCAGACAAGCCAAAAGCAGTGCGTCACGGACCGATAGATCGGAGCCCATGCAGCAATCGAGGCAAGGTGCCGCAGCCGGGTAGCGCACCTCAGTGCGCTCGAAAAAGGTAGCCGCGGGATTTGAGCTGGCTTTCAGCCCGCTTGAGCCCGCGGTGACCGCGAGCATGGGCCGCCCCCGAGAGGAAGGCGACCCGCAAACGCCACCGTTTGTCGCCCAGGTCGGCCCGGCGCGCTCATCCTCTCCGGTTGGGCGTACCGCTGCTGGCCGGCTCCCAAATCGTCCGTGGCGCGAGGAGGACCATCGAGGCCAGGGCGCAGGTCAGGGTGAATCTAGGCGTTGCAGGGCAGTCGCGAGGTCGGCGCGCAGGTCCTCCACATGCTCCAGCCCGACTGAGAGCCGCACCAGCCCATCCGAGATGCCCAGGGCCGCGCGCCGCTCGGGCGACAGGCCGGCGTGCGTCATCACCGCGGGCAGCTCGATGAGCGACTCGACGCCGCCCAAGCTCTCCGCGCAGACGAATAGCCGCACCGCGCGCAGCATCGCCTGGGCTCGCTCGAGCCCGCCTCGCACCTCCATGGCGACCATTCCCCCGAAGCCCGAGGCCTGGCGTCGCGCGAGCTCGTGTTGGGGGTGCGAGGTCAGACCCGGATAGATCACCCGCACGACCTCCGGATGGGCCTCGAGCCAGCGGGCGAGCTCGAGAGCCGTCTGCTGGTGGCGCTCCATGCGCACCGCCAGGGTCTTGAGCCCGCGCAGCACCAGGAAGCAGTCGAGCGGTCCGGGGACGGCGCCGATGGCGTTCTGCAGGAACGCCAGCCTCTCGCCGAGCGCCTGATCGCGACCCACCACCGCGCCGCCGATCACGTCGGAGTGGCCGTTGAGGTACTTGGTCGTGGAGTGCACCACGAGGTCGGCGCCGAGCTCGAGCGGCCGCTGGAAGAAGGGCGTCAGGAAGGTGTTGTCGACGGCCAGCAGCACTCCTCTCTCGCGGCACAGGCGGGCCACCGCGGCAATGTCCGCCAGCCGCAGCAGCGGATTGGTGGGGGTCTCCAGCCAGCAGAGCCTGGTCTCGGGCCGGAACGCGTTGGCAAGCCGAGCCGGCTCGCGCAGGTCGAGGTAGGTGACGGCCAGCCCCTTCTCGGCGAAGACGCGATCGAAGAGGCGCACCGTGCCGCCGTAGAGGTCGTCTCCGGCGATGACGTGATCGCCGGCGCGGAGCAGGTGCAGCACGGTCGCGGTGGCGGCGCAGCCGGATGCGAAGGCCAGCCCGAACGTTCCTCCCTCCAGCGCGGCGAGGTTGGCCTCGAGCGCGGCGCGCGTCGGGTTGCCGGTGCGCGAGTACTCGTAGCCCAGGTGCCCACCCGGGCCGCGCTGGGCGTAGGTGCTCGTGAGGTAGACCGGGGTCATGACCGCGCCGGTGCTGGGGTCGGGGGCCTGTCCGGCGTGAATCGCCTCGGTCTCGAAGTGCAGCCGCTCAGCCATGGCGCCCCTCCGCTTGCCGTGCCTCGAAGAAACGGACGAGGTCGATGCGCGCCAGGAAGCCTGCGGCCCGCCCCTCGCGGTTGACGATGACGCCTCCGTGCCCGGCGAGCAGCAGCCGGAGCGGCTCTTCGAGATCGGTGTCCTCGGGCACCTCGGGGAGAGGCTTGCCCATGACGTCGCGGACCGCATGGCGGCCGAGGTCCACCCCGTCGTGGAGCAGCTTGACCGCTGCCAGCTCGGTGAAGCTGCCGACGTTCCGGCCGCCCTCGAGCACCGGCAGCTGGGAGATGTCGTGCTCCTCCAGGAGCCGAACCGCGGCCGAAGCCATCTCCTCCGGGCCCACCGAGAGCATCTCGGGGCTGGTCTTGCAGGCGAGCACGTCCCGGGCTGTGAAGCGCCTGGCGCGCTGGCCTCTGAACCCGTGCTCGGCCATCCAGTCGTCGGAGAAGATCTTGCCCAGGTAGTTGCGTCCGGTGTCGGGGAGCACCGCCACCAGCAGCTTCCCCGCCGGCAGGCGCGCGGCGTACTTGATGGCCGCCACCACCGCCACGCCCGCCGATCCTCCGACGAGCAGGCCCTCCTCTCGTGCCAATCGCCGGGCCATGGCGAACGCCTCGGCGTCGCTCACCCGGACGAAATCGTCGATCGCCTGGCGGTCGAAGGTCGCGGGTATGAAGTCCTCCCCGATGCCCTCTACGAGATAGGAGTGCGGCGCGTCGCCCGAGAGGATGGAGCCCTCGGGATCGGCCCCCACCACCTGGATCTTGGGGTTGCGCTCCTTGAGGTAGCGCCCGGCGCCGGAGATGGTGCCTCCGGTCCCCATGCCCGCGACGAGCACGTCGACCTTGCCGTCGGTGTCCGCCCAGATCTCCGGGCCGGTGGTGGCGTAGTGCGCCTGCGGGTTGCACTGGTTCGCGAACTGGTGCGGGCGGAAGCCGCCGGGGATCTCGCGGGCCAGCCGGTCGGCCACGCCGTTGTAGCTCTGGGGAGAGTCCGGGGGCACGGAGGTCGGGGTGATCACCACCTCGGCGCCGTAGGCTTTCAGGAGGTTCACCTTGTCCGTGCTCATCTTGTCCGGCATCACGAAGATGCAGCGGTAGCCCTTGATGGCCGCGACCAGCGCCAGGCCGACCCCGGTGTTGCCCGCCGTGGCCTCGACGATCGTGCCGCCAGGCTTGAGCACGCCTCGACGCTCGGCATCTTCGATCATGGCGAGGCCAATCCGGTCCTTGATGCTCCCGCCCGGATTGACCGCCTCCAGCTTGCCCACCAACGTGCAGGGAAGCTTGGCCGCGATGCGGCCGAGCTTGATCAGGGGCGTATGGCCGATGGCCCCCAGGACGTCATCGAAAACGCGCATGTTCGGGTCTCCGTGAATGAGATGGGGCCAGCGCATCTAGAACGCGGGCTGGCGCCATTTCGCTTGCATCGGCACTCTCTCGTTCGCAGAACTGCCCAGGCTTTCCTTCCTAACCGGCGACCACGTTGAGGCGCGAGGCAGTCTTCGGGCATGACCTGGGCATCTGTGGCTTGGCAGGCAGGGGAGCGCTGGAAAGCTGCAGCCTTGCGCCGCTTCGCAGCAGCCCGTTATGGTCCGGGCGCGAGCCCCGCCGGCTCCAAGGGGAAGTCTGATGACCCGTGTTCCCGACAGCGAGATTTGGAGCCAGATTCGCGAGGAGGCCGCCGCTGACGCGCAGCGCGAGCCCGCGCTCGCTAGCTTCCTGTACACGGTCGTCCTGAGCCACCAGCGGCTCGAGGACGCGCTCAGCTACATCCTGGCGAGCAAGCTGGGCAGCGCGACGGTGAACGCCCTCACTCTGCGCGACCTGATGGATTCGGTCTTCATCGCCGACGCGGCGATCGGGACGGCAATCCGCGCGGACCTCCAGGCCGTCGTGACCCGCGACCCGGCGTGCCGGGGCTACGCGGTCCCGCTGCTCTACTTCAAAGGCTTCCACGCCTTGCAGTCCTACCGCGTGGCCCATCACTACTGGAGGACCGAGCGCAAGGCCCTGGCCCTGTACCTCCAGAGCCGCATCTCAGAGGTCTTCGCGGTGGACATCCATCCCGGCGCGCGGATCGGCAAGGGCATCCTCTTCGACCACGCGACCAGCGTGGTCATCGGCGAGACCGCGGTGGTCGACGATGACTTCTCGATGCTCCACGAGGTCACGCTGGGCGGCACCGGCAAGGAGGGCGGGGACCGGCACCCGAAGATCCGCCGGGGCGTGATGATCGGCGCGGGCGCCAAGATTTTGGGCAACATCATCATCGGCGAGGGGGCGAAGGTCGGAGCAGGCAGCGTGGTCCTCGAGGACGTGCCGCCGCACTGCACGGTGGCGGGTGTCCCCGCCAAGCAGGTCGGCTACCCGGCGCACGCGCTGCCGGCCCTGGAGATGGACCAGTCGATCGAGATCGGCGGCGAGCGCAAGGCGGCTGCGGGAGGCAGGTAGGCCAGTGCTGGCACCTGCGCCCGCTTCAGCCGGGCTGCGCGGCGGCTGCGGGGGAGCCAGTCCGTTCGAACGGACCAGTGAGGTTCTTCCGGTGGCTGCGCGGCGGTGGGGCCGTCGCCGCGCTTGGCGTTGGTCGCCACGCCGGGGTCACCTTCTTCCCGGGTGGTGCATCTGCGTGCGATGGCTACCGTCGGTCCATGGACCGGCATTCGCTGCGCGACTGGGTCGGAGGTTACGAGCGCGCCTGGCGGACCCCGGACGGCCCGGAGCTTGACCGGGCCTTGGCCGAGCTGTTCGCCGCCGGGGCCACCTATCTGACCGCTCCGTTCGAGCGCCCGTTCGAAGGCCTGCCGGCGATCACGCAGATGTGGAAGGCCGGAAGGCAGGGACCCGACGAGCCGTTCACGATGGCGGCGGAGATCATTGCCGCTGATCCCCAGCAGCGCGTGGGCGTGGTCCGCGTGGAGGTCCGCTACGGCGCACCGCCGGGACTGGTGTACCGCGACCTCTGGATCCTGCACTTCGACGCTGCGGACAAGTGCGCGGCCTTCGAGGAGTGGCCCTTCTGGCCTCCGGGCAGCCGCGGAAGCTATCAGCGAGGTCCCGAGCTCCCCCACACCGAAGAGAAGATTCCTTCAGCCTCCGAGCAGGCAGCGGAGGGGGTTCACCTGGGCCACGTTGCCCAG
>JACRCT010000878.1 GCA_016218885.1 Deltaproteobacteria bacterium
GACGTACGCCGCGGCGCACCCGCTGGTGGTGGCCACGCAGGACAGCATCACCTCGCTGTCCAAGGACTCGCCGCAAACCGAGTCCCTCAAACGCGAGGTGAAGGAGCTCGAGCGGGAGGTGCAGGGGAGGGAGTCCGCACGCGTGGCCATCGTCGCCGCCCACGGGGCAGCGCGTGCCGCAGGCGCCGCTCCGGCGCGTCCCGAGCCGCTGATCGAGGCGCGGCGCGAGGTCGGCATGCCGGGAAGCGACGATCAGTCGGTGGAGTACCTGCGGGCCCACCTCAAGATGTCGATCGACAAGTACCAGGACCTGCTGGGCCGCATCGACGGCGCGCGCATCGAGCTGGATACGGCTCGCGCGGCGTTCAAGTACCGCTACAGCGTCGTGCGCCCGGCCCAGGTCCCGAAGAAGGTGGAGCGGCCCAAGCCGGCGGTGGTGCTGGGCGGCGGCGTCTTTGCGGCGATGGTGCTGGCGCTGTTCTTGTGCGTGGCGATGGACCTGCGCGCCGGCCGCATCGTCGAGGCTTGGCAGGTGGAGAAGCTCCTGGGGGTGCCGGTGCTGGTCGAGGTGAAGCGGGCGTGACCGATGCGCTGCCGCGCCGTTGGCCGTTCAGTGTGCTCGTCGCCACGGTCTCGCTCGCCACCTGCGTCGCGCTGGTCGCCGGCGCGGGAAACCCAGCCCTGGCGATCGCACCGGTGCTGTTGGCGACCATCGGCTGGGCCGTCCTCAAGCTGCCGCTGCGCTACACGCTCTCCGCCGTCTTCCTCGCTGTCCTCACCATCGACAACCCGCAGGAGCGGCCCGCCGCGGGCCTCTGGAAATCGCCGCTCTACCCGGTGGGCAGCTTGCTCTTCGAGAACCTCAGCAAGCACACGGGGATCGACGCGCTCCGCTTCGCCCTGCTCGACCTGTTGCTCGTCGCGCTCGTGTTCCTGGCGGTGATGCGCGGGTTGCGCTCCAAGGCGGGTGGCGAGGAGGTGGGGCCGTCCGAGGTCTCGCGGCCCGCGGGCGCGCTCACCGGCGCGCTGGTGCTCGCCATAGGCGGGCTCCTCATCGCTGAGACCTGGGGCGTGGTGCGCGGCGGAGACCTCAAGGCGTCGCTCTGGCAGGTCCGCCAGCTGGCTGCGTACCCGGTCCTCACGCTCCTGTTTGTCGCGGCCTATCGCGGCCCCGAGGAGCTCGCCGCGATCGGGAAGATGGTGATCGGCGCGGCCGCCTTCCGGACCCTCGAGGGGCTCTATTTCTACGAGGTGATCTGCCGGCCGCAGAACCTGAGGCCTCCCTACGTGACGAGCCACTCGGACACGATGCTCTTCGTGCTCGCGGTGATGCTCCTCGTCGTCTACTGGCACGAGGCGAGGACCCGGAAGAGCCTCTGGGCCTTGGTCTTTGCAGGCCTGTGGATCATGGGCGGCGTCTACATGAACGGGCGGCGGCTGGGCTACGTCGCCCTCGCCGTGGCGCTCCTGGCGGTGTTCCTGCTCGCGCCGCGCACCCGCCTCAAGCGGGCGATCTCGCGCGCCACCGTCGTGGCGGTCCCGCTGGCCGTCCTCTACGTGCTCGCCGGCTGGAACCAGTCCGGCGGCATCTTCAGGCCTGCGCAGATGGTGAAGTCGGTCGTCTCGTCCGAGGCCGACCGCTCCACACAGACCCGGGACATCGAGAACTTCAACCTGGTGATGACGTTGAAGACGAACCCGCTGCTTGGGACGGGCTTCGGCCACGAGTACAACGAGCTCTCGCGTGCGGACGACATCTCGCGCCTGTTCCCGCAGTACCGCCTCATCCCCCACAACAGCTTCCTCGGGCTGTGGGCGTTCACCGGGCTCGTGGGCTTCTGGCTCCTCTGGCTGCCGATCGTGGTGGCCATCTTTCTCGGCGTGCGCAGCTATCCGCTGGCGCGGACGCCGACGGAGCGCACCTTGGCCCTGATGCCGGTGATCATGGCCATCCTCTATTCCCTGCAGGCCTACGGCGACATGGGCCTGCAGAGCTGGGGTGGGGCGTTTCTTCTCGCCGTGAGCCTAGCCACCGCCAGCCGCCTGGCCGTCTCGGTCGGAGCGTGGCCGAACCGAGAGCGGGAGGCAGCGAGCATTCAACCGCGGTGAATCACTCGCAGCGCCTGAACGGGAACGCCGTTCGGTGGTTCGGCGAGAGCCCGGAGAGTCCCTGGGTCCGCAGAGCGAGCCCAACCATTGGAACGTGGGCGACCTGGATACGGGTTCGATTCCCGGCACCTCCATTTGAATTTCAAGGACTTGCGGGCAAGGGCTATCTCGGGAGCCAGGGCCGACACCAAGAAACCAACCTGCCGCCTCACTGCGCTCTGTCCCCGAGAACAGGGTGCGGTCGAGGCGGCAGCCTTTCTTGGCCATGTCCAACACCACCTCGACGGCAGCAGAACAAGGGAAGGCGTGGGCCGACGCTCACCCTGCTGAGGCCGTGGCCGCGCTCAAGGCGGCCTTCAAGGCGTGGTCAGGGAAGGTGTCCTGGACGGCCTGGGGCGAAGGCAAGTACGAGCTGGTGACACGCACGAAGGCCAGACCCGGGGTCGGCAAGCACTGGCAGGCGGCCATCCCGGAGTATGTGGCGGGCTTGCAGGACTACGCCAAGAAGGTGGTGCCCAAGGGCGAGGGGTTGGTGATCGCGCACGGGGGCAGCCTCTACGGCGGCAGCTCGGACGCGGAATGCACCGAGGTCACGTGGCTCTTCCAGGACTCGGACTGCGTGGGCGACTGGTACGAGGTGAAGGCCGCGCTGGAAGCCGCCGATGCGGCCTATGTCCTGTCCCGCAGCAGCAGCCACAACCCGGCCGAGGGGAAGGTGAAGTGGCACTGCGAGATCCCGTTGGTCACGCCCTACCCGATTGACCCGAAGGACGTGTTCACCGCCAAGGAGAGGTACTGCGCCCGCTTCGGCTGGACGCTGGGGATCTTCGCCAGCATCGGCAAGCTGACAGGGATCGATCCTGCGACGGACCGGCTGCTCCAGCCGATGTTCGCCTCGTGCAAGCGCACCGAGGACATCAGGCGCTCGAAGTCGTCGACCTCCTCGACAGTCAGATCGAGGGCACAGTAGACCCAGAGATTCGGAGGGAGCCATGAAGCCGACCCAGCCGAAGACAGACGACCCGTCATGTATGGAGCTGGAGGAGCTGCTGGAGCCGGCGCTGGTGGCTGTTCTCGAAGACCACGTTGTCTTCAACCTCGACTCCGCGAAGAAGGTCGTCAGGGCGGTCACCGCTATCACCTGCCGCTACCTCTTCCACGCAGGCGGCAGCCCTGTCCTCGCTATGGAGCAATTCACCCGTGGGCTGCGCCTCGCCCGGAGGAAGCACGCCAGCCCGCGCAACGTGGCCGGGACGGCACAACCCCGAGGCTCTCGAAGGCGCACCTCAGCCCGAGCGCTCTCTCCGCAGCCGGCACCGGGGAGGGGACCATGGTGATCCCTCCCGTCGCGGACCGAGCGTCGCCCCCAAGTACAGCCGCCCCTGCATTGTCCTGGATGAAAGGCGCGACGCATGGCGGGAAGCTGGCACTCGTGCTATGAGCGCCGAACATTCCAAAGCTGCAACGGAGAGGCAGTACTTGCGTCCTTGAGGTCTAGGAGGCTCCGGCGGCTCCCCTCCGACCCTGGAGGCCGAGCTGCCTCGACGGAGATTGAACATGACCCCGCTCGCGTTCCACAGGCAGTTCTGGAAGGGAACCCGTGGAGATTCCGAGAAAGCAATTGCCCGAGCAGAGAGCCGACTCAAGGTCGCTCTGCCGGCCGTGCTCCGCGAGTTCTACGGCGGCACCGACTTGCGGTCCTCGCAACAGCTCCATCTGCGCCCCTTGAAGGAGCTGGAAGTTGAGAACGGAAGAGTCATCTTCAGCGAAGAGCAACAAGGATGCTTCTCCTGGTCGCTGCGGATCGACCAACTGCGCGAGAACGACCCCGCAGTCTGGCTCTACGGAAACGACGGTGACTGTGCCGAGGGATGTCGATTGAGCGATTGGCTGAACGCATTCACACTCATCAATCGACCATACGAGCCGCCCTGCTCCCAAGACTATGGAGGCGATGCCGAGAAACTGCTTGAAGCAGGGTGGACCCAACATCCGATGCAATGGCACACAATTCAGATTACGATGTTCACGTTCGGCGATGCTGCGTGCGATGGCGTCTGCTACGGGGCACGCACATCGAAGGGGCTAAAGGAAGCACTCAAATCCGTGGGCATCACAGCGACGGATGACGACCTGCACCTGCCTGAGTAGCTGTCAGGCGTGAGGTACGTGTTGCCGTCAGGTTGCCGTGACTCTGCTCCCAAGAGCGGCACGGAGCGGCACCGACCGGAACAGGACGGGACGACTCCGCTTACTCGAAGCGCCTGAAGCCACACGGGAAAGCAAGCCAAGGTCGCGTCCCGACTGTGGTTTCTCCGAACCCGAGGTTGAGGGTTCGATTCCCGGCGCCGTGGCGGCCGAACTTCGCGGAATCGTGGCGGTTCTCCGGCGCCCCGTTGCAGGTCCCTGAGTGAAGCGCACCAGGAACCGTGGATGATTGTCAGATCGCGTCTTGGGAGCTATCCAGCCGGCTCGATTTGGCCGGGCCTCTCTCGATAGCCGGGCATAAACGACGTGCTGTTTGCGGCGGACACGATTCGTCCTTCGATCAAGTCGAAAAAAGCCTGGCTGATTTCAACCAAGCGCCACTTCTCAATCCCCCGATTGAATCGGGCCTCGAAGCCCAGAAGGTTGAGAACACCCGCATCGAGAGTATCGGGAGCGTCGCCGAGTTTGAGCAACAAGGACCTGATCGCCAACAGGATTAGACGCCGGCCCTCGGGCTCGCGAACGAACTCGCCAAGGTCGTGAGGTACGCAACCGTTGAAGTAGCCTCGTGAAGCCAATAGCCATTGGTCACGGATCCTCGTTGCGATGCTTGGTGGCGTTGGTGGGTCTTCAATGTGGAGGGCCGTCAGGCGCAGCCATAGCTCCAAGAAGCCGTCCCGCATCCAAAAGCCACGGTCGTCGATGTCTACGAAAGTCGTGCCCACAAGATCACTCCGAAATCAGAGTCCATTGCTTCTCGATCATGGTTCCACGCCCCAGACGATACTCCGAAGGGACATTCGTCGTTGCCTGGAGCGGTGCGGGGACGCGCCTTCGCCACTGGGTCGACTTCCGGCCAGCTTCGGCCGTCCCACCACACAGCCTCTCCCACCTTGTCTCGACGACCGGCGCCGTCGCCTAGACCTGGATGTGCGTGTACCGGGCGGTCGCGTCAGTGTCGCGGTGGCCGAGCATCGTCACGATGAGCTTCTGGGAGGCTCCGGCGAGCGCGTATCAGGAGCCGGAGGTGTGCCGAGCCCCATGACTGGAGATGCGGCGGATGCCTGCCCCTGCGGACCTTGACCAAGTCGTTCGGGCAGTCGGCCCGGCACAAGAGCGGGAAGCAGCGAGCGTTCAACCGCAGCGACTCACTTGCAGAGCTCGAGAACCTCTCTTGTGAAGGCGCGGAAGTCGTCGAGGTGCTTAGTCAAAACGGACCAGACGATGGCCCAGTCGATCTGCTGGTAGGCATGGACCGCGATGTTCCTGAAGCCGACCGCACGTCTCATTCGCAAGGCGGTCTCAGCGGACAGGCCGGGAGGCTTCGCCAGCAGATCGAATGCTTCGGCCAGGGTCGAGGGGACGGCGTCGCCCCGCTCGGCCAGAGCGATGAGCGCAACGTCCACGCACAGCTGCACGGCGCGCTCGAGATTGAGGACGAGGATGTCCTGAGCGTCGATGTCCGCCGGAGCTCCTGGAGGCTGGCAGGCCTCTTCTTCTCGAGGCGCTCGACACACCGGCCGAGTGCTTCAAGCTTCCTGAGAACCAGGGGGCGATCCATGAGCGAACCTCTCGGCCTTGAGTTGCAGGCTTCGCAGCACCAGCGGAGCCAGGTCAGCCTCGTAGTAGACGATCTCCTTCATGAGCCGGACGAGCAGGGGACGATCGCGACTGACGACGATTCGCCCTTTGCTCAGAGCCTGGGTGACGATCAAGCCGTGAACCTGAGAGAGATCGACCAGGTCGATCTCCCGCCCGAGCTTCCGAGCGAGTGCCTCCCGAATCGAAAGAAGCTCGTCCGTCAGCAGAGGTCGGGTGGCGGCGACAGCAACGTCGACATCGCTATGGGGTCCGGCGCGGCCGGAAGCGGCGGAGCCGAAGACTGCCGCCACGCCGATGATCGGGAAGGCAGCGAGAACCTCCGCAACGCTGCGCAGGGTTGAGTCCACATTGGGCGAGCGGGCCATGGGCACACACCCTATGACCAAGGCCTCCTGGCAATCAACTTGCGGTTGGGCCTCTGCATCGATGGCTGTCCCGGGAAGGACTGCGCCCCTCACGGACTTCCTCCGGGCCGGACGTGACGCTCAACGGGCCTCAGGGCAGCCACGTCGGGCGGAGCGTGGCCGGCGCAACAGTGGGAGGCAGCGAGCATCCAACCGCGGTGACTCTCCTCGCCCTCGAAGTTGCGCTGCTGGCGCTGGCCCTGCCTGGGTTCGCGGCAGCGACCTATCTGCTTGGTCTGACTCTGCTTTCGCGTCGTAGCAAAGCCCCGGCCAGCGACGCAGGCTCGAGCCTGCGGTTCGACTTTGTGGTCCCGGCCCATGACGAGGAGCGAGGCATCGCCGAGACCGTCCGCAGCCTCGCCGCCGTTGAGTGGCCCACGGCGCAGCGACGCGTGCTGGTGGTTGCGGACAACTGCTCGGACTCGACCGCGGCGCAGGCCAGCAGGGCAGGGGCGACGGTCCTCGTGCGCCACTGCCCGGAGCGCCGCGGCAAGGGTCATGCGTTGGCCTCGGGCTTCGCGCGGAGCCTCGCGGATGGCTTCGCGGACGCAGTGGTGGTGGTGGACGCCGACACGCTCGTCGATCGGAACCTCCTCAAGGCATTCGCAGCGCGGATCTCCGAGGGCGCGCGAGCGGTCCAGGCCGACTACGCCGTGCGCAACCCCGATGCCGGATGGCGCACGCGCCTGATGTCGGTCGCCTTCAGCATCTTCCATGGGGTGCGCTCACTCGGCCGCGAGCGGCTGAAGCTCTCCTGCGGACTTCGCGGAAATGGCATGTGCTTCACCCGCCAGCTCCTGACCGAGATCCCTTACGACGCTTTCTCCATCGTCGAGGACGTCGAGTACGGGCTGCGGCTCGGCGCGGCCGGCCACCGGGTCTGGTACGCCGGCGACGCGCGGGTCCATGGCGAGATGGTCGCCTCGGCCGCGGCCTCCGCCTCGCAGCGCCGTCGCTGGGAGGACGGTCGCGCAGAGCTGCGCCGCCGCGCGCCGGGGCTCCTGCTCTCCGCGTTGCCCAAGGCCGATGGGATCGTGGCCGACCTCGCCATCGATCTGCTCGTCCCGCCGCTGGCGCGCCTGGGCACCTATTCCGTCCTGGGCGCTGCTGCAGCCGGAGCCCTGTCGCTCTGGGCAGGCCATCTCGTCGCCGCCCTGCCGTTTTTTGGCGCGAGCCTGGCGTTCCTGGGCGTCTACATCCTGCGCGGATGGCAGCTGTCGGGCACCGGCCGTGTCGGGCTCGAGGCGCTCGCCTACGCGCCCGTGTACCTCGCCTGGAAAATGGCGCTGAGAGTCAGGGGAGCGAGGCAGGGCCAGGAATGGATTCGCACCGCTCGTCAGGGGGAGGCTCGATGATGACCGCCACCTCTGCCCAACACCCGGAGCCGGACGCCGGTGCTGCCCATGCGCAGCCGGGAGGGCGGCCCTGGGGACAGTCCCCGCATATCGTCCAGCAGCTCTGGTTTGCCGTGCTGCGCCACGAGTGGAGGTCGCTCGCGGTGGTGCCGGTGGCGCCGGGAAGCTCGGGGCTGGAGGTCGCCAACGCCCTCAGCGAGATCGGTGGCATCCACCGGCGCGCCCCGCTCGTCGTCTTCGAGAGCCTCAAGCTCGAGCTCAAGCAGGTCGCGTCGATGCTCCAGGAGTTGTCCGCCGAGGCACAGGAGGAGGGGCGCGCGCTCGTCGCTCTCGACTCGCCGCTCTCGAACCTCTCCGGCGTGCCCATCGCGCGCGCCGCCGACCGCGTCCTGCTGGTAATCGACCTGGGCAAGACCGACCTCGCGTCGGCGCGCGAGGTCATGGACCTCGTCGGTCGCGACAAGGTCATCGGCGCGGTGGTGATCGGCGGAGGCGACGCGTGAGCTCCCGCCTTCCTCGGGTCTCGGTGGTGATCGCCACGTTCAACCGGCCGCAGCTGCTGGTGCGCCTGCTGGGTGAGCTGGCAGAGCAGACGCTGCCTGCGGACGACTATGAGGTCGTGGTGGTGGACGACGGCTCGACGCCGCCGGCTCGCGCCGCGCTCGAGGGCCTGCGGGTCGGCTGTGAGCTGCGCGTCGAGGAGCAGCCGAACCGCGGCGCTGCCGTCGCGCGGCACAAGGGCATCGTCACCGCACGTGGTGAGATCCTCGTCGTCCTCGACGACGACATGCGGGTCGGACGCGACTTCCTCGAGCAGCACGCTCGGCGCCATGAGCCCGGAAGCCGCAAGGTCGTCATCGGCTGCATCGAGCCCGACCCCGGCGTGAAGATGCCGCTCTTCGAGCGCTGGCATGCGGCGAAGATCGCCGAGCGAAATGCACGCTTCGCCTCCGGCGCCGATCGTCCCTCGGGCAGCGCTCTCTACACCGGCAACGTCTCGATGCGCCGTCGCGACTACCTCGCCGCGGGTGGCTTCGACCCGACGCTGGGCCATTCTGAGGACGTCGAGCTGGGCTTGCGGCTCGAGAAGGGCGGCGCCGCCTTCGAATTCTGCGCCGAAGCGGTCTCACTCCACGATTCGGACCACACCTCGCTCGAGCGTTGGCGCGCGCGCGCCGCAAGGTATGGCGCCTTCGACCGTAAGATCGCGCGCAAGCATCCCGATCTTCCTCGCGCGAACCCCTGGCGCTTCCTCTTCGAGCTCAACCCGGTCTCCCGGCCCCTGATGGCCATGACCATCGCGGCGCCCTCCCTCTCCAAGCCGCTCGGCCTGCTCGCCTACGGCGCCTCCACCGGGCTCGCCTCCCTTGGCCTCGAGAAGGCCGCGCTCGCCGGCACGAACCTGGTCTTCGGCCTCGACTACTTCCGGGGGCTGCGCGAGGACGCTGGCTCGCTGCGGACGAGCCTGGCGGAGATCGCGGCGTTCGCGGCTCGGCATCTCCTGTCCGCAGGCCGCGGAGCGCTACTGCTGCGCGGCCTCGATGAGATCCGCGCCGACCAGGCCGCGATGCGTCGCTACGAGCAGAAGTACGGGCACGCCGCGCCCTCCAGCGGGCACCTGGCTGCCGATCTCGTGCAGAAGATCGGGCTTCAGGAGTTGGCGGGCTATCGCCTGATGCGCGCGCTGCGCGACGCGGGCCTGACGGTCGCGGCGAAGACCGTGTCGCGCTCCATGCGCCACGCCTTCGGCTCGGACATCCACTGGGATGCCGAGCTCTCGCCGGGGGTGATGCTCGTGCATGGCTTCGGGCTCGCCATCAGCCACGCCGCCCAGGTCGGCCCGGGCTGCATCCTCTTCCAGAACGTCACCCTGGGCATGGGCACCGACCCTCAGACGCGCCAGACTGGTGCTCCAACGCTCGAGGCCAACGTCCATGTCGGCCCTGGTGCGACTCTCATCGGCCCAATCACCGTCGGCGCTGGCTCCAAGATCATGGGCGGTGTGGTGCTGACGCGGTCGGTGCCCGCGCACTCGGTGGTGGCGGCGCCCGAGCCGGAGGTCCGCCGCCGGGCCGAGACGGCGAACCTCACCGCGGCCGACGGGCCGCTCCACGCGAGCCGGGGCTAGCAGGGGAGAATCGATGCCACGCGGACCAACCCCTGTGCTCAGCGCCCTCCTCGCCGGGTGCTTCACCATCGCGATGCCCACGCTCGTCTGCTGCGAGCGGGCTGGGGCGGAGGGCGGCCTCGCGCTGGTTGGGCAGCGCGCACCGCTGGGTGATGCTCCGACCGAGGCGATCTACGACTCCAGCCTCGCTTCGGACTGGAAGGACTACGGCTGGGCGCCGCGCAAGCTCGGCCTGGGGCCGGCCAGTCTGGACCTGTCCAAATACGGCGGCTGGATCATCGCGCGCCCTGGTCTCAAGGGCCGCTACGGTGGGCTCGTCTTCCGCTTCAAGGCGCCCTCCCAGACCGGCGATTTCCTCGAGGTTCGCCTCGACACTCCCGGCCCGACCGTCTTCCCGCGCGTCAAGCCGGGACCGCAGCACCGTGCCGACCTCGGCGGCGGCTGGTCCGAGGTCTTCATTCCCATGGCGGAGCTGAACCCCCAGGGCCAGGCCTTCGACCGCGTGGTCCTGCGCGCCTATCGCGCGCTCGACGGAGGCCCAGTCCAGATCGACAAGGTCGCGCTCACCCTCCGCGTGGGACCGGAGGACGCGCGCGCCGTCGCCGCAGACGGTCCCACCGCAGCGGTCGAGACCTTCCCCGCAGCCATGGCCATCGACTGCCGGGCGACGGCGAAGCGGATCAGCCCGCTGATCTACGGCATCGCCTACGACGCGCGGCTCGACGCCCAGCAGAGCCACCAGTGGCAGGTGGGCGCTACCGCGCGACGCTGGGGCGGCAACGCCACCTCCCGCTACAACTGGGAGCTCGGGAACGCCTGGAACACCGCGAACGACTGGTTCTTCCGCAACGTCGACTTCTCGGGCCAGCCGGGCTTCACCTACGACCACTTCCTCGACGACAACCTCGCGCGCAACGTCCAGACCGCGCTCACCGTTCCGATTCTCGGCTGGGTCGCCAAGGACCGCGAGTCTCTGGGCTTCCCCGTCTCGCTCCATGGCCGGCAGCGGCACACCGACCCGTATCACCGGGAGGCCGGCGACGGCTTCACGCTCGACGGCAGACCCATTCCGCCGGGTTCTCCCACCCGCACCAGCGTCGCGCTGAGCGCGGCCGACGTGGGCCGGTGGGTCGAGGCCATCCGCGAGAAGGACCGGAAGCGCGGACGCAGCGTGGAGCACTACATCCTCGACAACGAGCCGGCGCTCTGGAACTCCACGCACCGCGACGTCCACCCCGACCCGCTGACCTATGACGAGCTTCTCGAGCGCACGGTCGCGTATGGCACCGCGGTGCGCGACGCCGATCCCGACGGCATCATCGCCGGGCCCGCGGAGTGGGGCTGGCCGGCCTACTTCTTCTCCGCCGCCGACGCCGCCGCCGGCTTCCGCCTCAAGCCCGACCGCCGCGCGCACGGAGACGTCCCGCTCATGGCCTGGTACCTGCGCCAGCTGCGCGACCATGAGAGGCGGACCGGCAAGCGCATCCTCGACGTGGTGGACGTGCACTTCTACCCGCAGGGCAAGGGGCTCCAGCACGGCACCGGTGGAGCGATCGACCCCGATACCAATGCGCGGCGCATCCGCTCCACGCGCGGTCTGTGGGACCCCACGTACGTCGACGAGTCGTGGATCGGCGAGCCCGTTCGCCTCATCCCTCGGCTCCAGGAGTGGATTGACCAGGAGTATCCGGGCCGAAAGATCTCGATTGGCGAGTGGAGCTTCGGCGCCGAGAACCACCCGAGCGGCGGCCTGGCGCTCGCGGAGGCGTTGGGGCGCTTCGGCCAGCTGAGCGTCGACTCGGCCTACTACTGGACCTACCCGGCCAAGGACTCGTTCGGCCTCCACGCGTTCCGCGCCTATCGCAACTTCGACGGCAAGGGTGGGCGCTTCCTGGACTTCGCGGTCCCGACTCGCGCTGCGACGGGTACCTCGCTCTTCGCGTCGCGCGACGCCGAGGGTCGCAAGCTGGTGGTCGTCGCTCTCAACTTCGACCCCGAGCGGGCCGCCGACGCCTCCATCGACATCGCCGGCTGCGGCGTGGTCGCCACCCGCAGGGTGTTCACGATGGCCGAGGCGCCCGGGCTCCAAGCGAAGAAGCTCGTCTCGGGCGAAAAGCAGGTCCTGGAGCAGTCGCTGCCGCCGTACTCCGTCAACGTCTTCGAGATCGAGCTCGCACGCCCGCTCCCAGCGATCCGGTGAGGACCCTCATGCCCCTTCCCCCCGACACCGTCCTGCTCTTCTACCAGGAGCCCGAGCGCGATCGCTTCCTCCCCGGCGACCGGCACCTGCGGCGCGCGGTGCGCCCTCTGGTCCGCAGGCTCCGCGGGGGCCAGTCGGTGTCCGGGTTCGGCGTCTGGTTCCGGTCGCTGGTGAAGTCCCTCCAGAAGGCCGGCGTCAAGGTCGTGGTCAACGACCGCCGGCTGGCGCTGCGGAATCCCGATCATCCGGTCGGCCTCGTTGGCGCGCCGGAGATCCTGGAGGGCTGGGACCTTCCCAACCCCGCGCTGCTCGGGCCGGGGATGTTCGACCACCCGAGCCAGCGCCCGCACCTGATGAAGGACCCGCGGTTTCGCCGGTACCTGGTTACCTGCGCGTGGATGGAGGACCTGTTCACGCCGGCGTACGGCGAGGCCTGTGCGCGTTGGTACGGGGCCATCGACCTTGCGGACTGGCCGGATACGCGCCGCCTCGCCAAGGACGTGGACGTTCTCGTCTACGACAAGATCCGTTGGAGCCGCGATCGCTATGAGCCCGAGCTGCTGAAGCCGGCGCTGCGCTTCCTCGACGAGCGCGGGCTGACCTACCGCGTGCTCGCCTATGGCCACTACCAGCAGGACGAGTATCGCGCCCTCCTGCGCCGCTCTCGCTCGATGCTGTTCCTCTGCGAGCACGAGACGCAGGGCCTGGCCTATCAGGAGGCTCTCGCCTCGAACGTGCCGGTCCTCGCCTGGGACAGCGGCGAATGGCTCGACCCGCGCCGGGGCGAGTGGACCGAGGCGGTCGTCCCGGCGAGCTCGGTTCCCTATTTCTCGGAGGAGTGCGGGCGACGCTTCCGTGGCGCGGACGACTTCGAGCAGACGGCGCGTGAGTTCTTGCGCGACCTGGAGCGCTTCCAGCCGCGGCGCTACGTCGAGCGCGAGCTCTCGCACGTGGGCTCGGCACGCCTCTATCTGGAGCAATACCGGGCGCTCCTGCCCCAGCAGCGCGCGCGACGCACGAATCGGACGCGGGTCGGCCCCATCGAGATCGACTCCGTCACCCTCCAGGAGGCGCTCGAGGCCATCGAGGGCATGGTCGCCTCGCGGAAGGGCGGCAGCGTCTTCACGCCCAACGTCGATCACGTGGTCAACGCCGAGAGGAGCCCCGAGTTCCGGGTCGCCTACTCCGAGGCCGATCTCTCGCTGGTGGACGGCATGCCTATCCTCTGGGCGTCGAGGCTGCTCGGTGAGCCGCTGCCGGAGAAGGTGTCCGGCTCCGACCTCTTCGAGCCGCTCATCGCCCTCGCTGCTCGCCGCGGCTGGCGTGTCTTCCTGACCGGGGGCGGGGAGGGCGTCGCCCATGAAGCCGGGCGCCGGCTGACCAGCCGCCACCCCGGGCTCCAGGTCGTGGGCACCGACGCGCCGCGGATCGCCCTGCCTCTGGGCCAGGCCGACCAGAGCGAGGCCGCGGTCCAGCGCGTGAGGGACGCGCAGCCGGACCTGGTCATGGTCGGCTTCGGCTCGCCCAAGCAGGAGCTCTGGATCCACCGCTACCGGCACGCGCTCGCCCCGGCCGTGGCGGTGGCGTGTGGCGCGTCGATCGACTTCGCCGCGGGAAAGGTCCGCCGCGCTCCGGCCTGGGCCTCCTCCCATGGCCTGGAGTGGGCCTATCGGCTGGCGCAGGAGCCGCGCCGCCTCTGGCGCCGCTATCTCGTCAACGATCCGCGCTTCCTGCTCATCCTCGGCTCCGACCTCGTGGACCGCGCCAGCGCCTGGCGCTCGTCGACGGGACTGTGAGGGCACGCATGCCCGCTCCACGACCGCCCATGCTGCTCACCGCCGCGAGCTACTACGGCACGCTCGCCGCCGCGCGTTGCCTGGGCCGACGGGGGATCGCGGTCACGATGGCCGAGCGCCACCTGCTCGCGCCGGCGCGCTGGTCGCGCTTCGTCACGCGCCGTGAGGCTTGCCCGGACATCGCCGAGGCGGAGCGATTCCTCGCGTGGGCCGAGCGCTTCGGCGAGTCGAACCCTGGGCACGTCCTCTACCCGACGACCGACGACCACGCCTGGCTCTTCGCGCTGCACCGCGAGCGACTGGCGCGCAGCTTCCGGCTCTACAGCCCTCCCGTCGATGCGGTCTACACGTTGCTCAACAAGAAGCGGCTCCACCACGCTGCTCATGCCGCCGGGCTCGACACGCCGCGCACCTGGTTCCCCGAGACCGAGAGGGATCTCGGCGCGCTCTCCGACGCCCGCTTTCCCGTACTCATCAAGCCGCAGACCCAGGTCCTCTTCCCGTCGCGCTCCAAGGGTTCGCGCGCGGAAGAACGCTCGCAGCTCGAGGAGCGCTTCCGCGAGTTCCGCGCTTGGCAGCATCACGGCCTCGCGCTGGTCGAGCGCGATCCCGGCGTCGAGAGCCCGATCGTGCAGGAGCTGCACCCCCAGGCCGCGCAGGGCATCTACAGCCTCGCGGGCTTCGTGGACGAGTCGGGCGAGCTGTTCGTGGTGCGCGCGTCGACCAAGGTCCTGCAGCGGCCGCGCAAGCTCGGGATCGGGCTGTGCTTCGAGGAGGCGCCGGTCGAGCCCGACGTCGCCGAAGGCGTGCGGCGCCTGTGCCGGCAGATCGGCTACTTCGGTGTCTTCGAGGTCGAGTTCATCGTCGCCGGCGGCCGGTTCCTGCTCATCGACTTCAACCCGCGGCTCTACAGCCAGCTGGCCTTCGACGTAGATCGCGGGATGCCGCTGCCGCTGCTCGTGTACCTGGGCGCGGTGGGAGATCGCGCCGCTCTCGAGGCCGAGGTCCGGCGCGCGAGCGCCGTCGGCCTCTCCGGAGATCGGGTCTACTGCCACCGCTTCGTGCTCGAGGTGCTGCTGCGTGGCCAGACTCTCTCCGGTCGCATGCCGCCGCAGGCGGCCAGAAGCTGGCGTCGCTGGCTGGTCGAGCACCGAGAGCGCGCGACCGATGCCGTCGCCGCCGAGGACGACCGGCTCCCGACCCTGGTGGACCTGGCGCTGCACTTGTACGGCTACGCGCGGCATCCACGTGCCTTCTGGCGCTCGATGATTCTGGACGTCTGACGGAGGGCCATGGCCGACCTCGCCCAGCACCATGCCGCGTTCCGGGAGGCGAAGTTCTTTCCCGCGCTCGACGGCCTGCGCGCGATCAGCATCCTCGTGGTCATCTGGCACCACGCTGGCGGCGAGGGCGCGAGCGGTATCCTCGCGCGCGGCTTCCATGGCGTTTCGCTGTTCTTCGCCATCAGCGGCTTTCTGATCACCACGCTGCTCCTGCGCGAGCAGGACACGAAAGGACAGATCTCGCTGTCGCGCTTCTACCTGCGAAGGACTCTGCGGATCTTCCCTCTCTACTACCTGGTGCTGGGGGTCTACACCGTGCTCGTCCTCGTCGTGGAGCGCGGCTCGGTCGCCGGCCAGGGCTTCATGGCGAACCTGCCATCCTTCCTGACCTACACCTCCAATTGGCTGGTGAGCCGGGACGCCGGCGCGCGCGTCATCTTCTATTTCGCGTGGTCGCTCGCGACCGAGGAGCAGTTCTATCTGCTCTGGCCGAGCGTCGTCCGCTTCGCCCGGCGCTGGTGGACGCCGGTCCTGGTCAGGTCGGGCCTCGTCTTGGCCACCTCGGCGGCGCGTGGGCCGCCTCGCACGGCTTGCTCGACGCTACCTTCCTGCCGGTGCGGATCCTGCTCAGCGTCGCCACGCCCATCTGCCTGGGCTGCCTCGCTGCCTACCTCGCGCACCGGCCCGCGGGCTTCCGCGTTGCCTGGGCCTTGGCGGGCAAGCTCTGGAGCGCGCCGGCCGCCGCACTCGTGATCGTGCTGGGTCTGGCCTTCGAGGGCGTCCCCTCCCTGGTGCTCGACGTGGCGATGACCTGGCTGGTGGTCGCGGTCTGCCTCCGTCCCGACCACCTGCTGCGACGAGGCCTGGCCAACGCGGCGATGCGCTACGTCGGGACCATCAGCTACGGCATGTACCTGATGCACATGCTGGCGATGAATGCCGTCAGGCGGACCTTGCCTGACGCCGGGAGCCTGGTGCGCTTCGTCGGCGCCTCCGCGCTGGCGATCGCGGTCGCCAGCGCGTCGTACTACCTCTTCGAGAAGCGGATCCTCGACTTCAAGGACCGCATCGGCGGGAAGAGAAGGGCGCTCGTCGCCGCGCCGGCAAGGGTCTCGCCTGCCGACGGTTGAGCTCAGCGCCCGATGGGGAAGGGCAGGAGCTCGAGCCCGGTCTGAGCGGTGACGAGCAGGCGGGTGCGCTCGAGGACGCGCCGGCTCTCCTCGTAGGTGTCGGCGACGCCCACCGCGTAGCCGAGCCGCAGGAGGAACTGCTGGGGCGGCACGCCGTGCAGCTGGCCCGCCCTTCCCCAGAAATCGAAGTCCACGAGCCCGGGGACGAGGGGCCGTGCCGCGAGATCGAGGTCTTGGCGCTGCTCGCGGGCAGGCACGAAGAAGCCGACGCTCGCGACCTGTTCCCTGGATGCGTGCAGCGAGACGGGCAGGCCCACCGCCGCCCGCGCCGCCGCGTCCGCCAAGTCGAGGCCCCGCGCCAGCTCGACGAGCCGGGGTATTCGTCCGCCCGCGAGCCGTCCCGCGGTCTCGATGATGACCGTACCGAGCGAGCCGCGCTTGAGCTCGGTGTGGACGGCGCAGTTGTCCAGCCCGAGCGCCACGATTGCCCGGGTGACGACATCGAGGATCTCCGCCTCCTCATGAGAGGCGATCTGGGACGGCAACGAGTGGCTGAGCTCTTCGAAGTACGGCTCGGCGCCCTTGTACTTGTCGGTCACCGCGGCATGGAGAACCTGCCCGTTCGCCACGATCGACTCGACGCTGAACTCGGTGCCGTCCACGTACTGCTCGATCAGGTAGCCGCCGTAGCGCCACCCTGCGTCCGAGCGCGACGCCTGCATCAGCCTCTGGGCCTCGACGACGCCCGCGTCGTCCTCGAGCTTGAGGACGTTTATGCTCCCCTCGCCGCGGATTGGCTTGAGCACCGCCGGGAGCCCCACCTTCGCCACCGCGCCGCGCAGGTCGCGGTTCTCGACCACCACGCTGACGGGCATGGGCAGCCCTGCATCGCGCAGCGTCTGGCGCATGAGGTGCTTGTCGCGGACCCGCTCCGCCGTCTCGGGCCCGTACAGGCCCAGGCCGAGCTCGCGCGAGAGCCTCGCCGCGAGCGGACCGTCGGTCTCCACGTAGGTGAGGCAGCCGCGGACGGGCCTTCCGAGCACCGCCTCGCGGACCTTGCGAACGACGGCGTCGAAGTCGGCGAAGTCCGCCACCACGAACTGGTCGATGAACGGCTGCTCCCAGGTCGGCGGCTCCGCGCACAACAGCGTCACCGGGAAACCGTGCCGGCAGATCGACTCCAGGATGTATCCGCGCATGCCGGGCGCGCCGCTGCCTACGACCAGCAGGCGCCGTGACTCGTCGTGCGGGCGCCAATGGCGGTTGGCCTCGAATTGGAGGCGGTGCGCCACCTTGGTCTGCAGCAGCCTGGAGACGACGCTCACGAGGCCAACCTCCGGGCGTCGGGCCGGTGTTTGGCGAGGCCCACGTCAAAGAAGGCGTCCAACTCGGCCGCGGTGACGGCGCGCACCGCCTTGGTGGCGAGCGTCGCCAGCCGCGTCTCGACGATGCGGCGATCGGCCGGCGCCCCCTCGCCGGCGATGCCTGCGGCCTCCACCGCGCTTTCGTGCTTCGCCACGTTCTCCGCCTCGAGGTCGATGGGGCCGCGCAGGCGCTCCTCGAGCTTGCGGCGAAGGTCCCCGGCGATCGCCTTGTAGAAGAGCGCGCTGCCGACCCGAAAGATCTGGAGGCTCTGGCAGTCGGTGGTCTCCGCCAGCCAGCGCGACTTGTAGTAGGAGAAGCCCGACATCAGGTCGAGATGCTCGGCTTTGGTGTCGATCGTCTCCTTCATGAGCATCGCGAAGAGCAGCGTGCCCGGGGTCAGCCTGGAGAAGCGGTCGTCGAAGACCACTTGCGTGGCGTGGAGGCGCCTCTCGTAGGCGTTGACGATGGAGCCGGCGATGGGCACGCCGTCGAGCAGCAAGAGCCCGATGCCGATACGGAAGGGCATCGTCGCGGCGAGCATCCCGCGGAAGAAGGCGATGCGGCGCTCGTCGCGGTGGATGGTTCCGCCCACTCGCGCCTTCCAGCTGTGCCGCTCGACATCCAGATACAAATCCAGCAGCAGCGGCGTCGCCTCGGGGTCCTCCGAATAGAGGTAGCGCACCTCGCCCGCGGCCAGGAGGTTGCGCAGCTGTCGCTTCACGTTGCTGCGGGCCTTCTTCTCCATCGCGTTCAGGTAGCCGAGGACGTCGGTGAATCGGTTGTGGATGACGCTCACCGTCATCGACTCGAACGGCCGCACGTAGTGCGCGCTCAGGGGTAGGGAGGCGGGCATGAATAGCAGCTGTGCGTCCGGCGCCTGCTGCTTGAGCTCGAGCATCGACCAGTCGGCTTTGCGCTCGAGCAGAGCGCGGTAGAACGCCTCGATGCAGCGGGCCTCGTCCTCGGGCTTGCACACCGCGTGCGGGCGCTCGACGTCGTGCGTCGCCAGGAATTCCAGCTTCGCGGCCGAGAGCCCGAAGGCCCGCTCCCGGACGCGGCGCAACGCGAGGTAGCCGACCGGGGCCCCGGCCTCGAAGGCGATCAAGAACCAGACCTCCAGGTCCTTCCCGACGACGTAGAACTCGTCGTGCTGGAGGTAGTTCTCGAAGAACTCGAGCGTGGTGAACGGGCTCTTCTGCCGCGAGGCCCGGTTCAGCTCAGCGAGCTGGGCGCGGTACGCCGCGACCGCCTCGAGCGTGTGGAAGATCGACACCTCGAGCACGGCGGCCTCCGGACGTTAGGGGTTGGATTCCGCACAGAGAGATGCTCGGTGCGGCAGGTCGTTGCCCTCTTGGACGACCAGGCCTCTGCTGAGGCTGGCGAGCGAGCCCCGCGTCACCTGCCCGAGACCACCAGACGAGTCACCTCGCCTCCCGCGTCCGCGTCGAGGACCCACTCGTACACGTACCAGCGGTCGGCATAGCTCGCCGGAGCGGCGATCATCTCCTGTACCTTCCTGCCAGCAGCCTGCGTGCCTTGGGAGCCGATGCCGTAGTCGACGAGGAGCAGCCGGCCGTCGCCGTCGTCGAAGAGCTCGATCACGAAGAAGTCGTGTGTGTCGCTCACGTCGGAGCCCGGGAAGGTGAGCACCGGGAGGTTCGTCACGCTCGCCGCCCAGCCGATCGTCGATCCGTTGGAGGTGAAGTAGAGCGGGCTGCGGCGGGAGCTCTCGAGGGCGGCGACGAGCGGGTTGAAGTAGAAGCCGCCACTGGTGAAGGCGAGCTCGCTCCGCGGGGTGAGCAGGCGCCCGGTAGACGCCTCGAAGGCACTCGGGTCAGCAAGGCTGCGCAAGCTCACGGTGAAGTCTTCGCCACAGGCGACGGACACCGCCGCGGCGACACCGCTGCCAACCGCTTCGTCAACCGAGCTGCCGTCGTTGAGCAGGGTCGCGTGGGCCAGTCCGCAGATCGAGGAGAAGGCCACCTGCACGCAGGTCGTCTCGAGGCACGCCTCGCCAGCGAGGCAGGAGGGCGCGCACAGCGGTCCGCCATCGGGCGTGGAGGCGTCCGGTGGCGTCGCCGCGTCGAGGCCTGCGAGCGCCGCGTCCGGACTCTCCTCGCGATGAGCGTCAGGATCCGTCGAAGCGGCGTCCTTGCTCGGTCCTGTGTCGAGCCCTTCTCCACCATCGTTGGCTACACGTGAGGCGTCAGCGGATGGCGCCCTCGCGTCCTGGCCAGCGGCGGCGATGACGTCGCCTGGCGCGCTCGAGCCGTCCAGGTCGCTGTGTTGGGGCTCGCCGCACGCGGCGACCCTTGTGACCAGAAGGACGGCGGGCGCCCAGCCACGCCGATGGAGAGCGGACCGCATGACCACACCTCGAAGCCAGTGGGGAGCCGATGAGGAAGCTCGCTGCTTGGATGCCGGACCTGGCTTGGGGGTGCGCCCGAGTGGGGGTGCGCCCGAGTGGGGGTGCGCCCGAGTGGGGGCGCGCCCTGGCGAGTAGGTCAACGCGTCGTGATCTCCAAGGGCAGCTCTGGTGGGTCAGCCTCCTGGCTCGGACACGAGTCGCCAGACGCGTGGCCCGAGCCAGGAACCGGGAATGGAGCTTCGGGCGCGGTACCACCGCCCCGTCAGCTCACTTATCGCTCAGGCCTCGGCCTGCCATTTGAAAAGGAAGCCGCTGGAGCTCGGCAGGTTGAAGCCGCCGAAGCGGCCGTCCTGAGAGAACAGGGCCGTGGGCTCGTCCGCCCCGTTGGTCCCCTCGGGCGCGATGTCGTTGACCGAGTCGAGGTCGGCGAGCTTGACCCACACCCCTGGCCGTCCCAGGTCGAGATCGACGGTGACGTCCTGGTTCTCGAAGTTGAGGACGACGACGAGCTCGTCGTGGGCATGGCCATTGGGCCGGCTGCGCCAGCCGACGATCTTGCGGCCGGCACCGCGGGCGTCATCCATCCAGGGAGCGAGGATCCACTGGAATTGGCCCGCCCCCGCCGGGTCGTCGCCGAAGAGCCTCAAGCCAGGGTAGCGGCGGCGCAGGCCGATGAGGCGCTTGGCCCACTGGTAGAAGCCATGGTTGGAGAGATCGCTCGGCCAGTCGAGGGTGACGACGTTGCGCTCGCGCTCGACGTTGAATTCGCCGCCCATGTAGAGCATGGGCTGGCCGAGCGCGACCATCGCCGAGAACAGCCCGAGCCGGCCCTTGCGATCCTTGGCGGCCGGGTTGTCCAGCACGTCGACCCAGGAGACTTCGTAGGAGACCGAGTTCTCGTCATGGCTCTCGACGTAGTTGACGACGTTGTTGGTGTGGCCCGCGAAGATGTCCTTGCTGAAGTAGAAGACCTCGCCGAGGCGATCCGTGTCGTAGTGATTGCAGTCCTGGAACGTCCCCTCGCGCAGCAACGCCTTCAGCTTGTCGTGGAAGCTGTCGCACCATTGCGCGAAGCCGTCGTAGCCCTGGCGATTGAGGTCGCTCTGGTTGGGCAGGTTCTCCGCGACGAGCAGGACGTCGGGCTTGAGGGCTTTCAGCTCCGAGGCCAGCTTGAGCAGGAAGCCGTGGTCCATGTAGTTGGTGCTGGTGGCATCGAAGCGGAAGCCGTCGATGTGGTACTCGCGGATGAGCAGCTTGCAGGAGTCGATGAGGAGGTTCTGGACGTCCTCCTTCTCGGTCGCCAACCGGTTTCCCCACGGGCTCGAACCCTGAAAGTAGAGCCCGCCTTCGTCTGCGCCGCTCTCCTCCAAGGGATGCTCGAGAACGAGCTTCCAGAGCGGGTTGAAGTCGTTGCTCGCGTGGTTGAAGACCTGGTCGATGAGGACGGCCAGCCCGCCCTGGTGCGCCGAATTCACCAGCTCCCGCAGGTCGTCGGGGGTGCCGAAGTCGCGCTCCACGGTGCAGAACAGGGACGGGCTGTACCCCAAGGTGCGCGCCCCCTGCATGTCGGGGAACTCCGCCAGCGGCATCAGCGACAAGGCGGTGACGCCCAGCTCCTTGAAGTAGTCCTTGCGGATGCGCTCGGTGATGCCGGCGAACTTGCCCCGGTTCTTTGACGCGATCCCCGCGTCGCCCTCGGTGAAGCCATAGACGCTCAGCTCGTAGAGGATGAGATCGCGAGGATCGGGGGTGTGGAAGGAGCCGTCGCTCCAGGCAAACGTCGTCGGGTCGACGACGACCGCGTTGTTGCGGCTGAAGCTGGGGCCCAGGAGCCGGGCGTAGGGGTCGATGATCTCCCGCCGATTGTGTCCCTCGGCATCGCTCGGAACGCCGCCCTGGACGACGAACTTGTACTCATCGCCAGCCTTCGCCTCGACCACCGCGAGCCAGGTGTTGGGGTAGCCGAAGTAGCCCTGGTAGCGCTTGAGCTCGACGAACTTGGCGGGCGACTCGTTGCTGACCCCCGGCGCCTGCCAGCCGTTGAAGTCGCCCATCACGAAGACCCGCGCGGCGTTGGGGTGGTACAGGCCGAAGAGCACCCTGCCGTCGGCGAGCGGCGTCGCCCCCAAGCCCGAGAGTCCGCCGGTCTCGGGGACGTAGATCCCCGGCTTGAAGCGCAGCTTGGAGAGGAAGTCCTTGGCCGAGTCGGGCTCGGCGGCGCGAGGCGCAACCTCGTATACGAAGGCCTTGTCGGCCACGCACCAGACCTCGTTGGGAGAGATCGCCCCGCCCGAGAGCGTGAGCCAGCTGTAGCCGCGATCGAGAGAGTCGGCCTCCCACGGGCCCTGCATGCCCGGGCCGTCCTTGAACTTGAACGAGAACTCGCTGCGCACGGTCTGCAGCACGAAGAACGGGCCGAAGGCGTCCTTCCCGCTCGGCGCCAGGTCCTGCGTGACGCTGGACTTGCTGTGCCAGACGTGAAGGTGCGGGTTTCGAAAGCCGTTCGCATTGTCGTAATGAATGGTGATGTTGTAAGGCACGTGTTCCCCCAATCAGGCGTTCTTGGTGAATCTCTACGGCGGGGAAGCTCTCAGCCCCAGCTGCGGGCATGGGTTCCGTCGCGAGGCGCTCCGGTCGAGGGGTCGCCGGCTCGAAGAAGAATGCTGTCGGGATGCCAACACCAAGTCGCTATCCGCCCCTCGACCTTCGGCGGCTGGCTATCACGGCGTCAGGGGAGCCGGCAAGTAGGAGAATTCGGAAAGCCACTTTGCGTGAATCGCGCCAACGACCTACGACCTGCGATTCGTGGCCTAGGGCTCGAAGCTGCGCCGCAAACATCCTCGATTCATGATCAGTGTCAGGCCCAGCTTCGCTACACTTCGTCCATGTCTTCTCTGGACCTCTTGCTCGAAGCGCTGCGTCTCAAAGCTCTCCCGCGCGCGGGTTGGATGCGCAAGGGAGTGCCTGGTCCGGAGACGGTGGCGAGCCACAGCTGGGGCGTGGCCTGGCTCGTGCTCGCCCTCGCCCCGCCGGAGCTCGACCGCGGAAGGGCGCTGGCCTATGCGACCGTGCACGACGTGGCGGAGGTGAGGGTGGGCGATCTCACTCCCGCCGACCGGGTGCCCGCCGAGGAGAAATCTCGCCGTGAGCGCACGGCCATGGCCGCCATGGACTCCGAGCTCGGCTCACCGCGGCTGCTGTCCCTTTGGGACCGATACGAGGCCCAAGCCGATCGCGAGGCGCGCTTCGTCCGCGAGCTCGATCGCCTCGACATGGCCCTGCAGGCGCTCGCCTACCATGAGGCCGGCAGCCCAGGCATGGAGGAGTTCCTCGACAGCGCCGACGCGGCGATCCGGGATCCCACGCTGCGTCCGTGGATCGACTCGATCCGCCTGCGCATGAGGAGTGGTGCCGTCCGATAGCAGAGAAGGGATGGCCAACGCCTCAGCCCAGGTCGGAGGGGGCGTCCTGGTCGTCGACAACGGCCAATAGCGGCCAGTACGCCTGGTTTGTTCAGCTTCGCCCGACGGAGTTGTCGAGCTCTCCGAGCAGGACCTTCCTCTCTGCGAGGTCCGGGGATGGAGTACGCTCCCGCCCGCCAGGCCGGATGGAAGGGAGGCAGGGATGGGAAAGACTGCGATGGTCATCGCCGCCACGCTCGCGGCCACGCTCGCGGGCGCGGAGGCCTTGGCCCAGGTGCCCGGCGATCCGGTACGACTCGAAACCCCGGGCGGCGTGGTCGAGGGTGTCCTCGTCGATCGCCTTCCCAACGGCTACCTGGTCAACAAGGGCAAGGCCAGCGAGGTCGTCCCCTACACCCGGGTGCGCTCCATCACGAAGCGGGCTCCCGCTCCCGCCGACACCCCTGCTCCCGTCTCCGGATCGGCAGCCGTGGTCCCCGCAGCCGTCGCCATGCCGGCGCCCGTGCCTGCCCCGATGGCCACTCCCGAGGTGGTGCTGCCAGGCTTGGCCAGTGACCCCGCTCCCATCGCCGGCCCCATCCCCCCAGGCGTCGAGCCTCCAGCGCCGCCGCCACCGCCCGAGCCGCCAGCACCGGTCGCCGCCCCCTCCAGCGTGCCGGTCCAGGCGATGCCCGCGGCGCCTGCGCCGGTCTCGGCGCCAGCTCCCGAGCTCAAGCGCCGCAGCAGGGCGCTGATGGGGGTGGGCATCGGGCTCTTCGGAGTGGGCGTCCTCACCGCTTCCGCCGGTGCATTGACCTTCCTGAACGGTCAGAGCCAGCCATCCCAGACCTGCGAATACTCCGCGAGCTCGACCCGCTGCTATCCCAACCAGGACAGGGTGGAGCAGATCGGCACCGGCACGGCCATGATCGGCGCGGGGATGATCGCGGCGGCCGTAGGAATCCCGCTGTGGATCGTCGGTGGTGCCAAGGTGCCGGCCGGGCGGACGGTGCACGCCGAGGCCCCGGCCCCGCTCGTGCCGACATGGGCGTTCGGGCCCGGCTCGGCTCAGCTCACGCTGCGTTTTCCCTAGCCAGGCGCGACGCGACGAGCGATGGAGGTGCGCTGAATCCTGCGCTCGAACCGGGCGGTGCTCACAAGGAACCCGCTGATGAACATCTCACGTCGCAGCCTGCTCAAGGGGGTCCTGGCTTCGGGGGTCGTGGCGATGCGCCCCGGCCAGGCCCAGGCGCGCGAGAAGCGCCAGCCTCATCCCGAGGCCGTAGGCGTGCTCTACGACTCCACGCGCTGCGTGGGATGCGGCGGTTGCGTCGTGGCCTGCAAAGAGGCGAACGGGCTCCCCTGGGACGCCCCGAAGGAGCTCAGCAGCACGACCAAGAGCGTCCTCAAGAAGAAGAAGGTCGTGGCGCCGGGCGGTGAGGAGGCGACGGCCTTCGTCAGGCAGCAGTGCATGCACTGCGTGGATCCGTCCTGCGTCTCCGCCTGCATGCTGGGCGCGCTGCACAAGGAGGGAGAGGGCAAGCGCGACCTGGGTGGCGAGCGCCAGGGGACCGGCATCGTCCTCTACGACAAGAGCCTGTGCGTCGGGTGCCGCTACTGCCAGATCGCCTGTGCCTTTGCCATCCCCAGATTCGAGTGGACGTCGGCGGCGCCGGGAATCGTCAAGTGCGAGCTCTGCCGGCAGCATGCCCAGCCCGAGGCGCAGGGCCCTCTGGCGCAGGCGAACCCCGGCTGCTGCCAGGTCTGCCCTGCGGAGGCGCTGAGCTACGGCAGGCGCACCGACCTCATTGTGGAGGCCAGGCGTCGCATTGCCGAGGACCCGCAGGGCTACAACCCGCGCGTCTTCGGCGAGGTCGATGGCGGCGGGACGCAGGTGCTCATGCTCGCGGGAGCAGGCGTCTCCTTCCAGCAACTGGGCCTGCCCAAGCTCCCTGACCACTCGAGCGCCTACCAGTCGGAGCGGGCTGTGCATGCGCCGTATCTGTCCGGCGCGACCCCCATCGCTCTCTACGCCACCGCGGCATTCATCATCCGGCGCAACGCCCCGAAGAGCGACGAGGCGGACGTGAAGGGCGGGGCTCGCTAGATGGATGCCCCGGTCCAGCCCAAGCCTGTGGGAGGCGCGGTCTTCAACCTGCCGATGATCCTGCTGCTCTCTGTGTTCGCCATCGCCGGCGGGGTGATGGGGTACCGGTTCGTGGCGGGCCTCGGCGCCGTCAGCAACATGAACGACGGCTACCCCTGGGGCATCTGGGAGCCGGTCAACGTCGTCGTCTTCACCGGGCTCGGGGCCGGCGCCTACTCAGTCAGCCTGCTCTGCTACCTGCTCAATCGAGGTCGGTACCACGCGCTGGTGCGTCCGGCGGTGCTGCTCGGGGCCATCGCCTATACGTTGGGCGGCTTCTCGATCGTCGTGGCCGTCGGCCGTCCCTGGAACCTCTACTGGATGGCCCTGCCCTCGATGTGGAACCTCCGCTCCGTCCTGCTGGAGGTCGCCGTCTGCGTCACCGTGTACATCGGCGTGCTGTGGATCGAGATGCTGCCCGCGGTGCTGGACCAGGCCGCGAGGAGCGGCTCGCCCGCCCGGGCGGCGCGCGCGAGGCGGTGGGGGGGGCGGCTGACGAAGGCGATGCCCTTCATCGTCGCCCTGGCGATGGTGATGCCAACCATGCACCAGAGTTCGCTCGGTGGCCTGATGATCATCGCCGGCCAGAAGCTGCACCCGCTCTGGCACACCTCGCTGCTGCCGCTCTTGGCGCTGGTGTCGAGCCTGTCGATGGGCCTGGGTTCGGTGGTCCTCCTCGCTGCCGTCATGCGCCGGACCTGGAACGCCCGGCAGGACCGGGCGCTGCTGGGCGAGATGGGGCAGGTGAACGGCGGGTTGCTGGTGCTCTTCGCGGTGTTGCGCCTGGGGGACCTCTGGCTCTCAGGGAAGCTGCCGCTGCTGGCCGTCCCCGGCTTCTACGGCTCACTCTTCGCGCTGGAGATGGCCCTGCTCCTGGTCCCCGCGGCGATGCTGCTCTCACGACGAGTTCCCAGCCACCGGGTCAGGGTCGGCGCGGCGCTCCTGGCGGTGGTTGGCGCCGCGCTCTGGCGCGTCGACGCCTTTCTCACCTGCTACTCGCCCGGTGAGGCATGGAGCTACCGTCCGTCGCTGGGAGAGCTCGTGGTGACGGTGGGGATCGCGGCGCTCGGAGTCGCCCTCTTCATCGCGATCTCGAAGCGCTTCCCGGTGGTGGTGGTCGAGGAATCGGCCTCCCTCCTGGTCCCTGCCCCGATCGCCGCGTTCGGACTGGCCCTGCCGCAACAGGAGGCAGCGCCCAAGCCGCTGGCGCCCGCGGGCCCGGCGCATCCGATGAGTGTTGAGCCGCCACAGCAGACGCCGCTGCCCCCTCCATCGGTGTGACGAAGCCGGGTGTCCCGCCCGGGGCCTATTCGCGCATCAGCGCCGCGCCCCAGTGGAACCCGGACCCGAGCCCGGCGAAGCAGACGAGAGAGCCAGGCTTGATCCGCCCCTGCTTGCGAGCCTCGTGGTAGGCCAACGGGATGCTGGCGGCGGTGGTGTTGCCGTAGCGCTGGATGTTGTTGAACATCCTCTCTTCCGGCAGCTTCAAAGCCCGCATCATCGCCTCGTTGATGCGCAGGTTCGCCTGGTGGGCGATGAAGCAGTCGATCTCCTCGACCTTCACGTTCTGCGCCGCGCAAACCTCACGGATGACCTCGGGCAGCAACCCGATGGCCATGCGGTAGACCGAGCGTCCGTTCATGGCGGGCATCTGGCGGTGCTCGCGCAGGTGCGCCTCGCTCATGTACGGCCGGAAGGCCATGCCGCCGGTGTTCACGAAGAGGTCTTCGTGGTTGGCGCCGTCGGAGTGCAGCGCGAAACCGAGCAAGCCCCGCTCGCCCGGCTCGGCTCGAAGGACCGCCGCCGCCCCGGCATCGCCGAAGATGACTGCGCGGTCGCGGAACTGGGTGTAGAGGGCCTTCTCGTCGGCGGTGGGGCCCTGCGCGCTGCGGCCGAACAGAAAGTCCCACTGCCCCCAGGGCATGAAGCCGCTGTGGATCTCGGCGCCCACCAGCAGCACGGTCTTGGCCTGGCCCGCCTTGAGGAAGGCATCGGCGACCGACAGGCCGAAGAGGAAGCCGGTGCACTGCTGCCTGATGTCGATGGCCGGAATGGTCCTGAGCCCGAGCTTCTGCTGCAGCAGGCCTCCACAGCCCGGGAAGTAGAAGTCCGGCGTCATGGTGGCAAAGATCACCAGGTCCACCGCTTCCTTGGGCACGCCAGCGTCAGCCAGGGCCTGCTCTGCCGCCCGGGCGCCGAGATCAGAGGTCGTGGTGCCCTGCTCCGCGTAGTAGCGCTGCTCCACCCCAGTGCGTTCGCGGATCCAGTCGTCGGTCGTGTCCAGCATCCGCTGGAGATCGTGGTTGGTGACCCTGTTTTCCCCGGTGACGAACCCAGTGCCGACGATCCGCGTGCGCATGGTGAGGTGTCTCCTACCCTGCAGATGACGGGCTGTATCGAGCCGAGCTGTGCTCGTTGTCAAGCTCTGGTCACTTGGCGGGCCAGGGCCCGCGCCGCCTGACCAGCCCTGTCTTGGTGGGCCTGCGGGCGTCGTGCTAACGTTTCGCGTCCGTCTTCGCAGGTTCACGCGCCCTCCCATGGCGAAGCCTTCGCTTGA
>JACRCT010000879.1 GCA_016218885.1 Deltaproteobacteria bacterium
GCTCTCGCTTCCTGCCCCCGCCCCATGCACGCTGGAGGCGGTCGCCGGCACGGAGGTTCCATCCTTGGACGCGCCCCTCCGGGCGAAGCTCGTGCGACGGGCGGGAGGCGAGACGAGCGTGAAGCTGCTGGGCGGGCGCGGCGCCTGGAACGAGCAGATCGAGCGCTGGTCCTTGGGTCGCCTGGATCGGGGCGTCCTGGCAACGGGCTGGACCGCCTTCCGTACCCTCAAGAACCGCTCGCTGCCGCTCGAGTCGCCCTGGCTCGAGGGGCTGGAGGGAGCGGTCTGCGTCGAGGTGGTGGACGTGCTGGGCAGGACCGCGCGGATCCTGCCCAGCAGTTGATGGTGCTGTGCGCTCCGGCTAGTTCGGTCCGATCGTCGAGCACCCGAGCAGCACGTCGATGGAGCCGCTGGTGTCGGCCTTCACCTTGGTGCAGGTCGAGTCGCAGAAGATGATCTGGTTCGGGCTGCTGGGGTTGTCGTAGTACCAGGCGTCCTTGCCTGCTGGGCACTGGGCCTTGCTCTGGACGTAGACGAACGTCTGCGGAGCGCCTCCGGCCCCGGGCGTGTACTGCACGTTGACCTTGCCGAAATCGGGGGTGCCGCTGCTGGGCACCGGGATCTGGTAGGTGCAGCCCAGCGCCGCTCCGCGGACCTGGTTGAGGGCGGCGATGAACTGCGCATTCACGTCGCCGCTGGTGTTGACCAGGAAGGCCTGCCCCGTGCCGCCGGAGTTGGCGATGCCGTTGAGGTTGGTGAGCGAGGTGCCGACGCCGATCACGAAGGTGCGGACCTTGGGTGTGCCGCTCACGCCTCCGGCGGCGATGGCCCGGATATGGCTGATGTTGGTATCGCACTCGGTGGGCTCGCCGTCCGTGGCCAGCAGCGCGATGACCACGTGCTGCGGGTGGGACTGCGCCCAGGTGTGGGCGTGGTTGATGGCGCCCTGCAGGGCCGCCGAGGTGGGGGTCATGGTTCCCCAATACGGGTCGTCGGGGCTGTCGGGGCTGTGGTCGGTGATCGAGCGGTCGATGAGCGTGGCAACTCCAGGAAGAGCGGCGATCTCCACGTCGGCGGTGGAGTAGTCGTCCGGATTGCAGGACTCCTGGAAGACCGAGGCGATGCAGCCGATGTCGCCGTCCCTGTTGTACTCGCCGCAGGGCCCGCAGCTGCCGCAGTCGTCGTCGTATTCACAGTAGGTCTGGACGCACTGCCCGAGGCTGTCGGGCTGGCCGAAGTACTGGATGCCGACCGACATCCCATCGAGGTTGCCCTGGGCGAGGAAGCTGCGCAGCGCCCCCGCGACCGCAGCCCAGCGGGTCTGACCGCCGGCGACCGGCTCGAGCATCGAGCCGGACTGGTCGAACATGATGAACATGTCCAGGGGCTGTTGCTTGGCGCTGGTGGTCTCGGCGGCGCAGTGATCGGGTCCCGCGTCGGCCGTGGGGTTTGCGCCCCCGTCGGGCTTGTTGGGGTCGATGATCACACCGCCGTCGGAGTCGGTAACGCCGCCGCCGTCTTTGGTGGGCGTCACGCACCTGCCGTCCTTGCACACCTTCCCGCCGATGCATTGGGGGTAGCACTCGCCGACGGTGCCCCCATCCGAGCAGGCGGTCCCGGCGAGCAGAAGGGCGGCGGCGAAGGCGCAACAGGCAAAGTGCTTCATGGCGTACCTCGAGTCAGTGATTTGGCCGGACCGCAATTGTAGTCCAAACCCGGTCGGCCACAGGTCGGCCAGGCAGGCTCGACCGAAGCTCAACCGAAACGGATCTTCATGACCAGGATCGCGCTCGACACCGCCAGGGTGATGCCGTTGGCGAGATAGACGGGGAACGAGCCGATCATCAGCCCGAAGACGAACCACAGCAACACGCCGAGCGTGAACATCACGTACATGCCCAGCGACAGGTCCTGGGTCTTGCGATCGCGGATCACCTTGATCGCCTGAGGCACGAAGCTCGCCGTGGTGAGCGCCGCGGCGATGGATCCGATCCAGTTCTCCAAACAGGCTCCTCCGAGTTGTCAGCCCTGGACATCATCCGCCATTTCCTTTCGCCTGTCGCGGGCGCGGTCGGGGGCTTGTCCTCCGAGCGCCAGGGCGCCATGCCTCAAGCCGTGGCGCTCGGTGCCTTGCTTGCGGGTCCCCGAAGGGGTCCAATGGCATTGCCGGATCGCCACAGGGGCCGAGGCGTGCCGGGGGGAAGACCATGAAAACCAAGCTGCTGGCGGTGGTGCTGCTCGTCGTGGGGTGGGGGTGTTCCGGCGCATACGACAGCCCGGAGATGAAGGTGCGCTACCAGCCGCCGCACGGGACCCGGCTGCTCGAAGAGCAGCCCGGGCCGCCGCGCGTGGCCCGTTTCTCCTCGGGGCTGGAGATCCGCTCGGTCAACGCCCAGCCGCCGGCGATCGAGGAGGGCAAGCTCGAGGCGTTGCTGGCTCAGGTAAGCCCGGGAATCAAGGGAGACATCATCAACGCCCGCATGGGCACCCTCGATGCCGGCCGCGTCGTTCGTTGGTCCATCAAGGAGGCCGAAGGGCGCACGCTCATCTACTACCTGCCTCGGACCGATCGCTACCTCGTGCTCTCGCTCAGTGCGCCCGACTCGCGCTTCGCCACCCTCGAGAGTCAGTTCGAGCTGTCGCTGGCGACGCTCAAGATCCGCGACTGACGGTGACGGTAGCCCGTCACAGCGGCAAAGAAGGGGCGGCAGAGGGGCTCGTCCGCGGATAGGATTGGGCTCGATGAAGAGAGCCTGCGATTCGCCGGGGATTCGAGGCGGTGTTCTGCTCTCGCGACTCAAGTTCGTGCGCGAGCGCGGTGGGGAGCCGGCGCTCGGAAAGGTTCTCGACTTGCTCCCGGTGGCCGAGCGGGAGGTGCTCGAGGGCATGTTGCTCGCCGCCCGCTGGTATCCGCTGGGGCTGAACCTGCGGCTCGACGCCGCCATCGCCACGGTCTTCTCGCCCGACGACCGTGCCCGGGTCTTCGTGGAGATGGGCCGCGCCTCCGCCGACCTCAATCTGTCCGGGCCCCAGCGCCACTTCGTCAAGCAAGGTGATCCCCACGGGCTGTTGGTCCAGGCCCCGGTGATCTACGCCGCCTACTACGCGGTGGGGCATCGCACCCACGAGAAGACCGGGCCTACCTCGAGCGTGCTACGGACCTTCGATGCCGAGTTCGTCACCGTCACCGATTGCCTGACCGTGGTGGGCTGGCACACCCGGGCCATCGAGATGTGCGGAGGTCGCGACGTGCGGGTGGTCGAGAAGAGCTGCTGTGCCCGGGGCGCCGACCATTGCGAGTATGAGTGCAGCTGGCGCTGACCTCGGCCGGACCTGCTCAGGCCCTGTCGCTTCAGCTCCCCGCCGGTGAAGTCGAGGCGGCCCGGTCAGCCGCGAGCTGGCGCTCGAGCCACACGTTGTAGAGCCACATCGAGAGCGCTGAGGCGAAGCCGATCCCCATCAGGATGAGCCAGCCAGTGGTCGCGCTGCCGGGATTGAGGCTCAAGAGCCCGTTGTCCAGCTTCTGGGCGTCGCGGGCCATCACGTCGTTGAAGATCCATGCGCCGACGGGTCCGCCGATGAGAGAGCCGATCGCCATGGGCAGGTTGGCATAGCCCAAGAACAGCCCCTCCTGGCCCTTGGGGGCGAGCGAGCCAATCCACTCGAAGGTGCGCGGGGAGGTGAACAGCTCGCCGAAGGCGATGAGCGCCACGGTGAGCATGATGAAGAGCGAGCCAATGGGGATCCAGTCGGCCAAGACCATGCGCGGGCCCCCGGCGATCAGCACCGGCACCAGGTTGGCGACCATCGACAGGGCAATGATCACCGTGCCCACCACGATGGAGCGGATGGGCTTCATCTTCCCGAAGGCCCGGGTGATGAGCAGCTGGAAGACCACGATGGTGAGCGGGTTGGCCGCCGTGTACAGGTCCATCGCCGGGTTCGCTTCCAGGGTGCGCTTCGTGTACAGCGGCAGCACGTTGTAGACCTGGTTGTAAAGGAACCAGAACCCGCTGGAGACCAGCAGGAAGAGGAGGAAGCGCCGGTTTTTGAGCACCAGCACCATGCCCAGCAGGATCTCGCCGATCGACTTCTTGGGCTTGGTGGGTGTGCCTGGGGCCTGGTCGGGGTCGCGGTAGAGCAGGGCTACGGTGGCGAAGGCCACCAGCGCGGCGACGGCTCCGACTGCGAAGATGAAGCTCAGCCGCGCGGCGCTCTCCGGCGTGGGTGCGGTGTTACTGGGGCCGCCGCGTACGAAATAGGCCACCACGCGGCCCACCAGCGAGCCGATGTTGATGACCATGTAGAAGATGGCGAAGGCCAGCGTGGCCCGGCCCACGTTGGACTTCTGCACCGTCCCCGAGATGCACGGCTTGACCACCGAGCCGCCGATGCCGATGAGCAGGATGCCCAGCAGAATGGGCGCCAGCGTCGAGGCCGGGGCCACCATCTCGTCGCCGATGGCGGGGTTGAGCACGGCTCCAAAGAACCACACCGGCGAGCCCATGAGCACGTAGCCGCAGGCGAGAAGCCCGCACGCCACCAGCAACGAGCGCCGGAAGCCGACCTGATCGGCGATGGTCCCGGAGAGGATCGGCAGGAAGTACACCAGGAACCAGAGGAAGCCGTTGAGGTTGCTCGGCCAGCTCTTGCCCAGCCCGAGTTGTCCGAGGTAGATGACCACAAAGCTGGCTACCGAGTAGTAGGCCGCGCGCTCGAAGAGCTCGGTGACGTTGGCGTGCCAGAAGACTTTGGGGAACGGCTGCGGAGGGGTGGTCGTCGCAGGCGTCGAGGCTGGGGCGGTCATCGAGGGTGTCCTTGCGCGAAAAGGGGCCCAGCCTAGTCGGCCACTCGGGACCCCCGCAAGGGCCATGGATGCCGAGGGCTCGACCGCCTACTCGGCATCTGCCCGGAGCGAATGGTTTCTTGACGCCCGGGCGCCGGTGACTAACCTCCCCGGCACGCTTTCGACCCCCCGTCCCGATCGGTGGGGATCTCGTGGTCGAAGGCGGGGCCGGACCGCAGTGCACGAACGCGCCCACGGGGCGCTCGAAAGAGGCAAAGCGCATGCGTCGCACTCTGATGGGTCTCGTCGTGGTTGCCGCAGTCTCGCTCGGCTTGCCCGCCGCAGCCCATGCTCAGGACTCCTCCTCGGGCTCGGGATCTGCCATGCGCAGCTCGGGCGGCCTGCTCGATTCAGATACGCACACCCGCAAGCACATGCTCAGCGGCTTCCTGCTCGCGCCGTACGACTACGGCTTCGGCCTCGGCCTCGCATTGCGCTACGACCTGCCGCTGGTGCACGACGGATTCATCGGCAAGCTCAACGACTCCTTCTCGTTGGAGATGGGCGGCGACCTCTACTACGCGTGGTATGGCTACTACGGTGGGAGCTACGGCTACCTCAACGTGGTCGTCCCCGCGGTGGAGGCGCGCTGGACCTTCCACTTCACCCCGCAGTGGGAGGCCTACGGCAAGGCTGGCGTCGGCTTCCGCTGGCGCCGCTTCAGCGACGACTACGGCCCCCGCATCCGCGCCATCGACTGGTTCTACTGGAACGTCGCGGTGGGCGGCCTGTTCAACGTCACCGAGCGGCTGGCCCTGCGCGCGGAATTGGGCTATGGGGGGATCCGTCTCGGCGTGGGCTTGGCGTTCTAGCCTGATGGCAAGTCGCTTCTCGAGGGAGCGGCGAGCCTTGGATCTTCGTGGCTCCCTCGAGGGGATGACGTGGGCCAGTTCCCGGTCAAGCAGCTCTTTCTCGAGTACCTGGGGGCGCCGACCCGCTTCCTCGAGCGCCATCCTCATCCCTGGCTAGTGCTCTCGCCCAACGTGCGCCCCAAGGGCGATCTGAGCCTGCGCACCTCGGTGTACTCCCTCGACGGCAAGCCCACCGAGGACGACGCTCCCGAGCGCATCATGGAGCTGACCGCCGTAGAGATCGCCAAGCGCTCGATCAACGCGTTCGGCCTGGGCATCACCGTCGGGCGCACCAAGAACAACGACCTCTACATCAACGACGAGCGCATCTCGCGCTTCCACGCCTATTTCCGCGTCCAGGAGAGCAGCTGGCAGCTCTCCGACGCGGGCTCCAAGAACGGCACCTTCCTGGACGGCACCCGGCTCGATCAGCGGCGGTCCCAACCCCTGCCCCCGATGGCCGTGCTCGACTTCGGTGGCTATCGGACCCGCTTCTTCATGCCCACGCCGTTCACCGAGCTGCTGCGCAAGCTCACGCCCCACCCGCCCTCCTTCGCCAGGTGAAGTGAGTCGGTGATCGCTTTCCGCAAGGCCGGCAACCAACTGGTCGTCAAGCGTCGGAAACGACTTCAACGACTTCGGAGAGGCACATGCGCAAGGCAATCGGGCTCCTCGCGGTGGTGTTGGTGGCCAGCGCCTGCACGGGCGTCATCGGCAGCGGCACTGCCAAGCAAGAGATGCGGCAGGTCGGGACCTTCAGCCGCCTCGCCGTCTCGAGCGGCCTGGAGGTGGACTACACCGTGGGCGAGCCGACCCTGGTCATCGTCAGCGGCGACGACAACATCGTCCCGTGCATCGAGACGGTGGTGGAGGGCGATGAGCTGAAGATCGGGACCGAGGATCACACCAGCCTGATGCCCCGCGAGCCGCTGCGGGTCAGGGTTCAGGGCCCGGCGCTGGCGTCGCTGGCCGCCTCGGGTGGCTCGCAGGTCACGGTGGCGACCCTGGAGGTGCAGGACTTCACCCTCACCGCCAGCGGCGGTAGCGAGGTGACGCTCACTGGCCAGTGCGCCAACCTGCTCGCCGACGCCTCCGGTGGCTCGGAGCTCTATCTGCAGGCCTTCTCCGCGCAGACCGCACACCTCGTCGCCAGCGGGGGCTCGGAGGTCAAGGCCAAGGTCACCGTCTCGGCCCAGGTCGACGCTTCCGGCGGCTCGGACATCACCCTCGCGGGCGGGGCCTCGATTCGGAAGACGACGAGCGGTGGCTCGGAGATCCACGTCGAGTGACGCTGCGGCGCGCCGGACCCTAGTATCTCGTCGCCGGGCCCAATCGGCCCGGCGACGTGCGTTGTTCAAGGGAGAAGAGAGGAGAGGAGCCCCATGCGCGCCATGCTCCTCGAGGCGCCGCGCCGGCCCCTACGGTTGGCCGAGCTGCCTGTCCCCGAGCCCGGGCCCGGCGAGGTCCTGCTTCGAGTGCGCGCTTGTGCCGTCTGCCGCACCGATCTGCATGTCTTCGACGGCGAGCTCCCCGACCCGAAGCTCCCCCTGGTGTTGGGGCACGAAATCGTCGGGACCGTTGAGAAGCTGGGCTTGGGCGTGAGCGGGCTCGCACTCGGGCAGCGGCTAGGCGTGCCTTGGCTGGGGCGCACATGCGGGGTCTGCCCCTACTGCCTCTCGGCACGCGAGAACCTGTGCGAGCGGCCGCAGTTCACGGGCTACACGCTGAATGGCGGGTACGCCGAGTACGCCGTGGCCGACGAGCGTTACTGCTTCCCCATTCCCGAAGCCTATGGCGACGAGGAGGCCGCGCCCCTGCTGTGCGCGGGGCTCATCGGATACCGCTCGCTGCGCATGGCCGGCGACGCGCGGCGCGTGGGGCTGTACGGCTTCGGCGCGGCGGCGCACATCCTGGTGCAGGTGCTGCGACACCAGGGGAGGAGGACCTTCGCGTTCACCCGCGCAGGGGACGTGGAGGCGCAGCGCCACGCGCTCGAGCTGGGGGCGGAGTGGGCCGGTGCATCGGGAGAAGCGCCGCCCGAGCCGCTGGACGCGGCCATTCTCTTCGCGCCGCTGGGGGCCTTGGTCCCCGAGGCGTTGCGGCGCACCGCGCGCGGAGGGGTGGTCGTCTGCGGCGGGATCCACATGAGCGACATCCCCTCCTTCCCGTACTCGCTTCTGGGGGAGGAGCGGATGGTGCGCTCGGTGGCCAACCTCACCCGCCAGGATGCCGAGGAGTTCCTCGCCCTGGCTCCGCAGGTGCCGGTACGCACCGACGTCGAGACCTATCCCTTGGAGCAGGCCAACGCGGCGCTCCAGGCGTTGCGGCAGGGGAAGGTCCGTGGGGCGGCGGTGCTGAAGGTGGGGTAGGGCGAGGCGATGACCTCGTCGACGTCGACGAGGTAGAGCCCGCTCATCTGCACTCGGGGCACACCGGCTCAGGCGCGAGCGGCTCCTCGGAGCCCGCGGTGAGCACCTGCTCGGCCCGGCTGCCGTCGCGATACACCGTGATCCCCTTGCAGCCCTCCTTCCACGCGAGCAGGTAGGCGCGCGCCACGTCGTCAGTCGTGGCCGCTGCCGGGAAGTTGACTGTCTTCGACACCGCCGAGTGCACGTGCCGCTGGAAGACGGCCTGCATCCGCAGGTGCCACGAGGGCGCGATGTCCCAGGCCGTCGGCAGCAGCCGCGACACGTGCTCGGGCACCCCGCGCAGCCCGCGCACCCGTCCCGTCCGCGCGATCTCCTCGAGCACCGGCTCTGTCTTGAGCCCATGGCGGGCCAGGACCCGCGGGAGCATCGGGTGCGTCTCCGCCAGCTGCTCGCCGTCGAGCACGCGCCGCACGAGGGTGTAGGCGAACACCGGCTCGATGCCGCTCGAGCACCCCGCGAGGATGGACAGGGTTCCGGTCGGCGCGATGGTGGTGGTGGTCGCATTGCGCAGCGGGGGCATCCCCAGCTCGTCCCAGAGCGAGCCCGCGAAGCCCGGGAAGGCGCCGCGCTCCTTGGCGAGCTGTGCCGAGGCTTCGATGGAAGCGCGCTCCACGAAGCCCATCAGCTCATCGGCCAGCGCCAGCGCCTGGTCCGAGTCATAGGGGATCTCCAGCGCGATGAGCAGGTCGGCGAAGCCCATCACCCCCAGGCCGATCTTGCGATTGACGTGCGTCGCCTCGGCGATCTGCGGCAGCGGGAACCGGCCGGCATCGATGAGGTCGTCCAGGAACCGTACCGCCAGGTCGACCGCGCGGCGCAGCCGATCCCAGTCCGGCCAGCGCTCGTCGGCGCGCAGGAACCGCGAGACGTCCAGCGAGCCCAGCACGCACGACTCGAAGGGCAGCAGCGGCTGCTCCGAGCAGGGGTTGGTGGCGGTGAGCCGTCCGAGCCGGGGAGTGGGGTTGGCGGCCTCGATGCGGTCGATGAACAACGCTCCGGGGTCGCCGCACTCCCAGGCGCAGGCGGTGACGAGGTCGAACAGGGTATTCGCGTCGATTCGCCGAACGATCGCCCGGGTGCGGGGATCGCGCAACGCGAAGCGGCCCCCGGCCTTCAGCTCGGCCATGAACTCGTCCGTCAGGGCGACCGAGAGGTTGAAGTTGGTCAGCTGCCCGGGCTTCAACTTGGCCTGGACGAACGCCACGATGTCCGGGTGATCGACCCGCAGGACGCCCATGTTCGCCCCGCGGCGCATGGCCAGCGGACGCAGCGCGTCGGTGGCTCGGTGGAACAGGTCCAGGAAGGGAAGGGGCCCGCTGGCGCAACCGCCCTGCGCTCCCGCCGGAGCGCCGGCATGGCGCAGGCGCGAGAAGTCGAAGCCGGTCCCCCCGCCCGAGACCTGCACCAGCGCCGCCCAGTGGAGGGCGTCGAAGATGGCCCCGATCGAGTCCTCGATGGGCAACACGAAGCAGGCCGCGAGCTGGCCGGGCTCGCGACCGGCATTGCGCAGCGCCGGCGAATTGGGCAGGAATTCCAGCGAGGAGAGGAGCTCGAAAAAGAGCTCCTCCATTGCGGGAGGATCGCCTCCCCATTGCCGCTCGGCTCCAGCTGCCGCCCGCGCCACGCGCCGAAAGAGCTGCTCCGGGGTCTCGATGATCCGCCCCTCCCCGTCGCGAGCGAGGTAGCGCCGATCGAGGATCGCGCGGGCGCTGGGCGTCAGCTCGGCAGCCATGGTGCGCCTCAACGCGTCGCCAGCTTCCGGAGCACGTCGAGGTAGGAGAGCATTCCCACGAGGATCTTCTCCTCATTCACCACGGGGAGGGCACCGAAGCGCCGGGAGAGAAAGAAGTCCACTGCCCTGGGCAGGGGATCGTTCTCTTGCACCGTGACCACCTCGCGGGTCATCACGTCGCTCACACGCAGCAATTGCACCCGGGCGGTGGCCTCGCTCTCCCTGCCAAGTGTCCGGCGAGGGTCGCCGATGGCGGTGCGCACGTCCCGGTCGGCGAGCAGGCCCACCACGCGGTGGTCTCCGTCCACGACTGGCAGGTGGCGTACGTGGTAGGCCGACATCCGGGCGACCGCGTCGAGCAGGTAGTCGTCGGGCGAGCAGGACGCGGGCTTGAGCGACATCACCGTGCCCACCTGGGATGCATCGGTGGGACGGGGCTCGAAGGCGGTGCGGACCCGGTCGGCGACGACGTCGGTGACGGTGAGGATACCCACCAGCCGTCCCTCCTCGAGGACGGGGAGACAGCCGATCTTCTCCTGGGCCATCCGGCCAGCGGCCTCCACGGCGTCGTCCTCCGGGTGGGCGACCTTGACCGGGGCTCTCATCGCCGCTGTGACGGGATCCTTCAGGCCGTCGCGGCCCTCCTCGCGAGACAGGTAGTGGAAGACGTCGCGCTCGGTGAGAATGCCGACCAGCCGCCCGTCCTTGTGCAACACCGGAAGATGACGGACGTCGGCCCAAGCCATCAGCTGCGTTGCCAGGGCGAGGTCGTCGCTCTCGTTGACCGAGAAGACCCGCCGCTTCATGAGCTCCCTGACCTTCATGGCGCCCCCCTGCCGGCGCACCGGCGCGTCCGGCTCCCCAGGGAGGTTTGAAGCACCGTCGCGCCGCGCCAATCCCCGAGAGGGGAGCCCGCGAGGGAGCGAGTGGGGGAGGGATCCGACGCGCGCTCAGGGCCGAACGCACGAGAGCCCGGAGGCTGCCTGGCCTCCGGGCTCCCTGTCGAGAGCGGGAAAAGAGGTTCGAACTCTCGACCCGCAGCTTGGGAAGCTGCTGCTCTACCAGCTGAGCTATTCCCGCTTGAACGACGGCGCAAAGTCTAGCGATGGTCCTCGCCAAGTCAAGTGAGCGTTCGCTCCAGCAGTTGCCAGGCCTCTGGCTTCACTTGGGCAACGTTGCCCAGGCGTGAGGTGGGGCCTATTGCTCCTGCTCGACCGTGAGCTGATAGGCGTCCATGAAGTTGGACTGCAGGCTCTTGGTGTCCTTGACCTCGAGCAGGTAGGCGCCCGGCTCGACCGCGAACCTGATGGTCTCGGACTGCTCGCCCTTGCCCTTCTCGGAGCGCTGTACCAGCGTCGGCTTGGAGGCGTCGCCCTCGACCCGGTAGAGCGCAAGCGCCACGTCCACCTTGAGGATGCCCGTCACCGTGGCCTTGAGCGGCACCTTCACCGGCGACTTGGAGAGGTCCACCTGGAAGTAGTCCACGTCCTTCCTGGGATGGATGTGGCCCTTGAGCGGCTTGCCGAGCTCGATGGGTGTCGCTGTGGTCGCCTCGCTGTTGGCCTCCCGCTCGCTCTCGCCAGTGTCCGTGCGTGAGGTGACGGACAGCCGATACGACTCATCGGGGTTGTCCTGGTCGCGCACCCATTTTCCTGCCTGCTGGCGAGGTGCGGCCTCGACCCTGAGGAGCGCATCGTGGCCTGGGCCGCACTCCACGTTCACGAGGATCTCGCCCTCGCGCACGCCTCCGTCGTTGGCGCGCAGGAGCACCTCTTCCTTCTCGCCGCCCTCGCCGTTGGGCTGGATCAGCGAGAGCACGGAATCGACGCGATCGACCCCCGACAGCTCCACCTTGAGCAGCGAGGGCCGCTCGCAACGCACCGCGAAGTAGTCGAGGTCGCCCTTGGGGGCGAAGAAGCCGATCTTGGCGCCGTCGGCGGGGGCGAGCGTGGCCTTGGACGCCTCGTCATTGGGCTCGAGCTCGGCGTTCGACCCGGCCTCTTCGGGAGTGATCGCGATGCTGTAGGGGACGGCGCCGTTGTAGCCCCGCCGTGCGTCCTTTCCGGTGCCCGTCCAGGCCGACTTCACCGTCACGAAGTAGGTCGTCTCGCCCGGTCTCAGCGCGAGGTTGCGCACCTGGATGCCCTCGCCGATCTCCCGGCTTCGAGCGGTGTAGAAGACCGCTTGGGCCTGGTTGGACACCTCGACTTGGAGCCGCACCTCCGGCACGCCGGCGACCTCGAGTTTGACCACGGCGGTGGGCAGGCTCGAAGGATTGGAATCTCCGGCAGGCGGATCGACCGGCTGGGGCGGTGGCGGAGGTGGTGGAGCGCCCGGCTCACCCTCAACCGCGGCAACGGCGACGGAGGCCGGCCCTGTGGGAGGTGCCTGTACTCCCGGTTCCCCGCCCGGCTCGGGGGAGGGTGGGCGCGCTGCCGCCGGCGCGGTTGCTGTGCCTGGCGCAGGCTGTGGCGGGGGGCTGTCCCCTGAACGCGTCGGAGTCGCGCCCGGCACCGGGACCTCGATGCGGAACCAGTCCTCGTCAGCCCGATCAGCGAGCAGGGCCTTGATTGCCTTGCCCAGAGGCAGCAGGGTCGCGTCCACGGCGCGGTTGTCGGGCTCGACCTCGAAGTCCGCAGGGGCGTCGGCGACCCCGAGCGTGGCGGTGTAGGCGCCGCCCGAGCCCTTCTTCGATGGGAAGACCTTGGCGATCCACGGCGAAGCCAGGTTCAGGTGGGCGATCCGCTCGGGTCGGCCCTCGCCCTCGGAGTTGAAGATGGCGACGTGGTTGCCGTCGCGGTCCAGAAGCTCGATCGCCAGATCCACGCCGGGGATGCCGCTCACCTCGAAGCTGGCGGCCCGGCTCACGCCCAAGGGCTCGATCCGGTAGCAGTCGTCATCCTGGCGAACCGAATCCGCCTTGATCTCGGCGGAGACCTTCGACGCCTCGCGCAGCGACATCGCGCTGGAGGCGCCGTCGTTCGGCTCGACCTCCTGCAGTTCCTTGGGGCCGGCGGGGACCGGGGCTGCGCCCTGTCCGCCGGTCGATCCTCCGGGCTTGGTGCAACCGGCCGTGGCGAGAGCCAGGACCGCGATCAAGGACCAGATCCGTCGCATGCGCGCTACCTCCAGGTGGCGGCATCAAAGCGGCGCCCCCGAGACGGGTCAAGCCCGCCCGCCGGCGCCCTGCCGGTGTAGGATACGGGGCCATGATGACTCGAATGATCCTGCTCCTGCTGGTCTGCCTGCCCCCAGTGGCTGCTGCCTCGCCCGTCGCCTCGGCGGTTGGCTATGCACACAGCAGCTCTGTGCTCAAGTCCGATACTCGTCCGGGAGCCTTCCAGGCGCTCAACGTCCTCGATGGGCGCGTGTCCACGGTCTGGTGCGAGGGCGCCGAGGGCGACGGCACGGGGGAGAGCGTCAGCATCGGGTTCCGCGGGGAGGCGCGCATCGACGAGGTGCGCATCACCACCGGTGACCAGCGCGACGAGGCCTCGTTCAAGGCGCACCATCGGGTCAAGGCGCTCGAGCTCAAGACCCAGGAGAAGCGCCACACCTTCGTCGTCGTCGACTCGCCCGAGCCGCAGTCGTTCAAGCTCGACGAGCCTTTGGAGGTCGAGCGCCTGCTTCTGGAGATCGTCGCGGTCACCAAGGGCGAAGGGGCCGAAGACGTTGCCTGCCTTGCCGACGTGGTGTTCCTCTCCGGCGGCAAGCCCCTCAACGGATCGTCCCTGGACGGCAAGCTCAAGCACGACGCGGGGCGGGCGCTCCTGATGGGGACGTGGTTCGCCGGCCCCGCGGGTGCGCGCGACCGCTTCCTCGACTTCTACTTCGACGGCACCTTCCACTACGCGTTTCGGCCGTTCGACCCCGAGGAGAAGGCGGTCACCCTCTCGGGCGACTACGCCTTCGACGGCAACCGGCTGCGGCTGAAGCTTCCCGAGAAGGGCTGGGTGGAGGTCAAGGCGGCTCCCAGGTCGGGTGGGCGCAACGACGGTGCGCGGCAGCTCGATCTGGATGCCGAGGCGATCCGCGCGACTCTGGGCGGCAAGTGGAGCGACAAGCCCTAGAGCTTCGAGCGGCTCTGGCGGACGGAGTCGAAAGGGGGGGCGGGGAGCTCTCTCGCAGCTCCCCGGCTCGGCTCAAGCGCCCTTGGCCGCGCCCTTGGCGTGGTGGAAGCGGCGATAGAAGTCGATGATCGACTTGATCGCTTCCTTGACGTCCTCGGACTCAGTCTCGGTCTCGAGGAAGATGCCCCCGCATACCTCGCAGGTGTCGTAGCGCATGGAGCGCCGCTCGCCACCTTCCACGGCCACCAGGTCGACCTGGCATTCAGGGCACTGCCCCACCGACTCGTCGACGTTGGGGTAGCCGCCCAGCGACTCGAGCCCGGGCATGTTGTGCCGCAGCAGGAGGCGGTTCACCTCGGCAATGTCGAGCCAGACTCCAGCGCATTCGGGACAGCGGGACATCACGCTGCCCTCTCCCTCCAGCTGGACCATCTCGACCGCGCACCGCGGGCAATCCATGCAGCAAGAATCCTCGTTCTAGCGGGAGGAAACCTCCCATAAAAACCAACAACGGGGAACGCGAGAATGATACCCCGCGCGATCCGGCCGTTTCAACTTGGCGCGCCGCAGCGGTCCCACGCAGTCGTCCGTTGGCTCGCGCACCCGGTCTCTGCGCGAGAGCTCAGGCCTTGACCCGGTGGATGTCGGCGCCCAGGCCCCGCAACTTCTTCTCCAGCCGCTCGTAGCCGCGGTCGAGGTGATAGACGCGGTGGATCTCGGTCTTGCCGCGGGCTCGCAGCCCGGCGAGCACCAGCGAGGCGGAGGCCCGCAGGTCGGTCGCCATGACCGGCGCGCCAGAGAGGCTGCGCTTGCCCTTGATCACTGCGGTGTGCCCGTCCACCCGGATGTCCGCCCCCATACGCGAGAGCTCGAGCACGTGCATGAAGCGGTTCTCGAAGACCGTCTCGGTGATCACCGAAGAGCCCTTGGCGACGCACATGAGGACCATCAGCTGCGCCTGCATGTCGGTGGGGAATCCGGGATGCGGAAGCGTCTTCACGTCCACCGCCCGGAGCACGTTGGGGCCCTTGCAGCGCAAGCCGCCTTCCTCGGCGGTGATGGTCGCCCCCGCTTCGCGCAGCTTGCCGATCACCGCCTCGAGGTGCTCGGGCACCAGCCGCTTGACCAGCACGTCACCGGCGGTGAGCGCCGCGGCCACCAGGAAGGTTCCCGCCTCGATCCGGTCGGGCAGGATGGCGTGCTCGATGGGCTTGAGCTCGTCCACCCCCTCGATGGTGATGACGTCGGTGCCCCCGCCGCTGATGCGGGCCCCCATCTTGTTGAGCACCCGGGCGAGCTCCTCCACCTCCGGCTCGCGCGCTGCGTTCTCCAGCACCGTGCGCCCCTTGGCCAGGCACGCGGCCATCATCAGATTCTCGGTCCCCGTGACGGTCACCACGTCGAAGGTGAAGCTCGCCCCCTTGAGCTGGCGGGCCCGCGCTTCGACGTAGCCGTGCTCGAGCACGATGGTGGCGCCGAGCTTCTCCAGCCCCTTGAGGTGCTGGTCGATCGGCCTGGCGCCGATGGCGCAACCGCCCGGCAAGGAAACCCGCGCCCGGCCATGACGGGCCACCAGCGGCCCGAGCACGAGCACGCTGGCGCGCATGGTCTTGACCAGCTCGTAGGGTGCCTCCGGCGTGACGTGCCCCACGTCGATGGCCACCGCATCGCCCAGCCGGCCCGTACCCCGCTCGGCCCGCGCGCCCATGGTCCCCAGCAGCTTGCACATGGTCCCCACGTCGGCCAGTCGCGGGACGTTGCGGAACAGGTGGTGGCCCTGGGACAGCAGTGAGGAGGCGAGGATGGGAAGAGCCGCGTTCTTGGCTCCGCTGACCACGACTTCGCCCACCAGCTGCTTGCCGCCGACGACGACGATCTTGTCCATCCGTCTGCTTCTCCGCTCTTCGAGGTGGGGACCGCACTGTACCGCGTCTGACAGACCAGAGAGCAACGGGCGCGCCACACTCAAGCTCGCGCGATCACTGGGCCTTCGATTCGCACCGGTGTGGCGCGCGGGCCGCGGGGCGCGGCTCTAGGGGCGACGGGCCAGAGCGATCCGCTCGAGCCTGGCGAGATCCTGACGGATCGAACCTTCGCTCAGGCCCGCCTGGGCGAACAGGTCGAGCACCGCCGCGCCTTGGCCTTCGCCGATCTCGAGCACGAGCCAGCCGCCGCTGACCAGGGCTGACGGTGCGCCGAGGACGATCCGGCGGAGGACCGCGAGCCCGTCCGCGCCACCGTCGAGGGCCAGCTGTGGCTCCCTCTGGACCTCGGGCTTGAGCGTGGGAATGACCCCGGTCGCCACGTACGGCGGGTTGGCGACGAGCAGGGTGAAGGTCCGGCCGGCCACGGGAGCGAACAGGTCGCCCTCGAGGAGCTCGACCCTTGGGACCAGGCCCAGCGCCGCGGCGTTCTCTCTCGCCACATCCAGGGCGGCCGCCGAGAGATCCACCGCGACGAGCCGCGCTGAGGGTCGTTCGGCAACGAGGGTGAGCCCAAGGCAACCCGAGCCGGTGCAGAGCTCCAAGATCGGCTGGTCCGAGTCCGGCCCGAGCTTCTCGAGCGCCGCCTCGGCGACCAGCTCGGTCTCCGGACGAGGCACGAGCACGCGCGCATCGACCTTGAAGGAGCGCCCGAAGAACTCTCTGCGGCCCAGCAGGTAGTGGACCGGCTCGCCGGCGCCCTTGCGCTCGACGAGTGAGCGGAAGGCGGCGAGCTCGTCCTTGTTGAGGGGGCGATCGAAGTCCGTGTAGAGGCGCACTCGGTCGCAGGAGAGGGCGTGGGCGAGCAGGAGCTCCGCCGTCAGGCGCGGCGAGTCGATGCCCTTCTTCTTGAAATAGTCGCTCGTCCAGAGGATGACGCGCTGGATGGTCCAGGTCTCGCCCACGCTACTCTCGCTTGCTCGCCCCACGTCTCGGGCGGCGGATTCTAGCCGAATCTCGTGGGGTTTCATGTGCCTTGCGGGCTGGGGGCCCAAAGCGCGATGGGGTGGCTTACCAGGCTGGTCGCGAAAGGGGGTAATCTCACCGGCCTTGGGGAAGTGAGGCGAATGCGATGGGCGGTCCAACTCGCGACACCCCGCGGGTCTTCTGCGGCAGGCCTGGCTGTATCGAGGGCCCTGCGGGAGCCATCCACGGCAGGGTGCTCAACCTCTCGCGCGGCGGCTCCTTCTTCCTGGCCGATCAGCTCCTCCCCATCGGGCACACCTGCGAGGTGAGCATCGACCTGCCCGGCCTCCAGCCGATCCGCGCGCTGGGCGAGGTGCGCTATCACTACCGCTGCAGTGACGGTGAGGGCATGGGGATCTGCTTCATGCGCCTGAGCGGTGAGGCGATGCACTTCATCTCCCAGTTCGTGGATGCCCGCGTGGGGAATGCCTAGGCGGGCTTGGAGGGGCTGCTCTGGTCCGCCGCTGCGGTGATGTGCAGCGTGTACCGGCGTGGCTGCACTCTTCTGGCTGGGCGGCTTCTCCTCCCCGACTGGGGCTTGGCGCGCGCTGGCCCTGGTCGCCTGGGCAGCTGCGCTGATCCTCGCGGTGCTCTCTCAGGTCTGGCAGATGGGGCTGCGCCAGATCGAGACTTCGCGCTGGTGGGCCTCCAACGGCCGCGACTTCCTCAATCTCGCGGCACTCGGGGCCCTCGTCGCGGCGCTCAGGGGGATGGGCTTTGGCGGCCCCGCGGCGCTGATCGTGGGGGCGAGCGTCCTGCTCCCTCTTCTGCTCGCGGGCTCCCTGACCAAAGACCGCGTACGCCTGGGAAGGCTGCTCTTCCCGTTGGCGGCATTGGTGGGCACGCCGGTGGCGCTCGCCCCGGCACGAATCGAGGCTTTCCTCAGGGCGCTCGCCGTCAGCCTGGCCAGCTGAGGTGTGGCCTCGTCATCACGGTGGGACGAGCGACAAGTCGGTCAGCCCGGTGCTGCGGCGCACCCGGAGCGCGAGTTGCTGCCCGGGAAGGGAGGAGCGCAAGGCGCGCTGGAGGGTCTGAGGCAGGGCGGGCTCGCCGTTGATGGAGAGGATCAGGTCCCCGGCCTGCAGGCCGCTGGAGCCCGCCGCGAAGACCGTGGTCACGTACAGGCCGCCGGGCAGCCGCCGCAGCCGCGAGAGGAGCGACGGCTCGGCGTGAGGGAGGAAGAAGCGCAGCCGGGCTTCCAAGGCCACGTCCTGCTCGAGGATATCCAGCCGCGAGATGGCCTCGGCGAGCGCCGGCTTGCCGTCGAGGGCGAAGTCGAGCGCGGCGCGGGGATTCCAGACGAACTGGAAGCCGGGAGAGCGGTCGACCGTCTGGCCGGGGGCACGATCGGCGATGGCAGCGAGCAGCGCGGACATCATCCGCTGCAGCAGCGCGGTCACCTCGGGCATCGGGTCGGTGGCGTCGCGTGCCGCGAGCGGGTCCACCTCCACGCTGGCGCTGGCATCCGCGACGATCTCGCGCGAGGCGGAGTGGAAGACCTCCAGCCGCGCGAAGACGGTGGCCTCCTCGACGCGGGCGGCGCCCTTGGGGCGGCCCTGCTGGTCGTAGAGCTGCTTGACCGCGCTCTGCGCGCGCCGCTCCAGGGTGGGCTTGACCACCAGAGCCGCCATCGGCGACAGCCCGCGATCGGCCAGCTGCAGCGCGATATCGGAGCCGACAAAGGGGTTGTCGGAGCTGTTGCGAACCAGCTTGAACTCGCCAGGGCCGAACACCGAGTAGCGCCCGGTCGCCGAGGCCTGCAGCGCCAACGCCTCGGAGAGCTCGAAGGAGCGGTAGGCGGGCTCCTCCCAGCGGAACTCGCAGGGATAGACGGCGACGGCCTGCACCGGCAGGACGGGGCCGGGCCGGGCCCGCACCGGGATGCCGCTGCAGGCGGCGAGTGAGGTGGCGACGGCGAAGGAGCAGAGCGCGCGCATGTGAGAAGCAAGTAGCAGAGCCCGGCGTGCTCGTTCAAGGACTGCTGAAACGGGGAAGGCCCCCGCCTTCAAGGCGGGGGCCTTCCGTTCGACAGCTCAGCTGCCTCGGACCTCGAGCCCCAGGGCCCGAGGTCCAAAGCGTGCTCTTCCTACATCCCCATCCCGCCCATGCCGCCCATGCCGCCGTGCATGCCCGGGCCGCCCGCTTCCTTCTCCTCCTTGGGGCGCTCGGCGACCATCGCCTCGGTGGTGAGCATCAGGGCGGCGACGGAGGCCGCGTTGACCAGCGCGGTGCGCGAGACCTTGGTCGGGTCGATGATGCCGGCCTTCACCAGGTCCTCGTACTCGCCGTTGGCGGCGTTGAAGCCGTAGTTGAGCTCCTTGGACTCCTTGACCTTGTTGACGAC
>JACRCT010000880.1 GCA_016218885.1 Deltaproteobacteria bacterium
CCGTGGCCGGCGCCTTTCCCGAGGACTGCTCGAGGAACCGCACCAGGTCGCTGGTAGGTGGGGTCTCGATCCCGCGGTCGAGGCGCAGACCCTTGACGCTCACCCCCACGCCGCACGCGCTCGCGACCTGCTGCGCCAGCCCGCGCACCTGGTCGAGCACCCGCGACGGGGACTCGCCCGGCACCGGCCGCCACTCCAGGATGAACCGGCACGAGCCGGGGATGACGTTCGGCGCTTCGCCCCCGCGCACGATGCCCACGTTGAGCGTGGTGTGCGGCGGGTCGAAGTCGGCGTGCCGCTCCAGGGCCAAGGCGCGCCCGTACTCGTCGATGCGCGCTAGCAGGTGCCCCGCGGCCAGGATGGCCGAGGCGCCGAGGGCAGGGTAGGCGCTGTGGCCCTCGCGGCCGATGACCTCCAGCCGCGCGAGGCAGTAGCCCTTGTGTGCGCGGACGGGGGTCAGCGAGGTCGGCTCGCCGATGATGGCGTGGCGGGGCGCGAGGGCCCGCGCCTCGACCAGCTTCTTGGCACCGACGCAGCCGATCTCCTCATCCGCGGTGAAGACCAGCGCCAGCGGCGACCTGAGCGAGCGCAGATCCGTTTGCGCCGCGGCCTCCAGGGCACAGGCGATGAAGCCCTTGGTATCGCAGGCGCCCCGTGCGTACAGCTTGCCGTCGGCCTCCTCGAGCGAGAGGGCCTGAGCCCAGCCGGCATCGAAGGGCACGGTGTCGGTGTGGCCGACGAGTGCGAGGCCGGGCGGTGCGTCCCAGCGCGTGGCGGCGACGAGGTTGACCTTGGCGACCCCGACGTCATCGGTGAACGGAAAGCGCCGGGTCTGGAAGCCCAGTCGCTCCACCACGCGCGCGAGGTGCTCGACGATGGGCCCGTTCGGCCTCGACGAGACCGAGTCGATGGCGACGAGCTCAGCAAGAGTGCGGCGCAGCTCGCCCATGGATTTGCTTCCCCAGGGGTGGGCCGCCTGTGGCCCACCCCACCCGCGAGAGTCAGCACCGGCAACGACTTAAAACTTAGGACTTACGGCTCATGACTGCTTCTCATGGCCCACCCCACCCGCGAGAGTCAGCGCCGGCAGAAACTCAAGACTTACGACTTACAACTTATAACTGCTTCTCGACCACTTTCTCGATCGAGCGGGCGAGCTCCTTGCCCTCCTCGAGCAGCTTCTGGCAGCGCGCCTTCTTCTCGGCGAGGTACTTCTCGTCCTTGAGGGAGCCCAGGTTGACCAGCACGTTGAGGCTGGCGCCCTTGAGCGCGGTCTCCAGGTGCATCGCGCCCACGCCGGTGTCGGTGATGGAGTTCTTGTTGCCCTTCTCGGCGATGACCAGCGCGTGCTTGAGCGCCTCGACCGCGAGCGCCATCACCTCGAGCGGGACCTCGCAGGCGCCCTTGGTGGCCTCCTGGATCGCCGTGGCGCGCTTGGCCTTCTCCTCGTCGGTGCCCTTGGGCAGCTTGAAGGCCGCCATCACCTTGTCGAAGGCTGCCGCGTCCTTGTCGATGAAGGCGTGGAAGCGGCCGCGCATCGGGTCCAGCGCCGCCTTGCGCTCGGCCAGCTCGGCCTGCGCCGCCTCGTAGCCCTTCTTGCCCGCCGTGAGGCCGCAGACCATGGACAAGAGCGAGGCGCCGATGGAGCCCGACAGCGCCGCCGCCGAGCCGCCGCCCGGGGTGGGGGTGGGCGCGGCGAGCTCCTCTATCCAGTCCACCATCGGCTTGCCGGCCTGGGTGAGCTTGGTCTCGAGCAGCTGGTTGTTGTTGAAGGAGTCGAGCTGCAGGTACCAGACGGCGGCGTCGATGAGCGCCTGCTGCGGGAGGAGCCCGATGATCTCCGACTCGAGCACGCCCACGCCGTAGCGCTCGGCCTCGCGCTTGACGAACTCGAAGGCCCGGTGCAGCCCGGTGCCGGTGAAGTTCGTCATGTTGATCGAGACCTGGGCGCAGTTCTTCTCCTTGATCTCGAAGCCCAGCGACTTGCAGTAGCGGAAGCCGCCGTCCTTGAAGCGCAGCCCCTTGGCGATCTTCTTGGCGATGTCGACGTTGGGGGTGTTGAGGTTGACGTTGTAGGCCACCAGGGGGAAGCGGGCGCCGATCACCGTCGCCCCGGCGGTGGGGTGCAGCTCGCTGGGCCCGAAGTCGGGCTTGCGGTCGGGGTTCTTCTTGATGTCCTCGCGCAGCCCCTCGAACTCGCCCTTGCGGATGACCGCGAGGTCGGTGCGCTCGGGCCGGCTCGCGGCCAGCTCGTAGAGGTAGGTGGGGATCTTCAGCTCCTCGGCGACCCGCGCCGCGAGCTTCTTGGCCAGCCCCACGCACTCCTCGTTGCTCACCCCGCTGATGGGGATGAAGGGGCACACGTCGGTGGCGCCGATGCGCGGATGCTCACCCTGGTGCTTGGTGAGGTCGATGAGCTCCGCCGCCTTCTTCACCCCGCGGAACGCCGCCTCGACGCAAGCTTCCGGCTCGCCCACGAAGGTCACCACCGCGCGGTTGTGGTTGGCGTCCATCTCCTTGTCGAGCAGCGCCACGCCCCCTGCCGACTGGATGGCCGCGACGATCTGGTCGACTACCTCGGGCCGCCGGCCCTCGCTGAAGTTCGGGACGCACTCGACGAGACGCTTCATGTTCCTTCGCTCCTTCCCCCGTTGGAAGCCGGGCATGCTACGGCTCGCCCCCGGTGCAGTCAACGCGTGCCCGGAGGCGGGCAAGTATCCGAATTGGCGGAGGAATCGAGGTCGCGCAGCCTGCGCCGCAAGGAACCCTCCAGTAGAAAAGAAAAACGCGGTATCAGTCTGATGTCTGTGCCCGGACCAAGCCGATATCTGCTGGGAAGGGATCGTTCCGTCCGTCGGTTGTAGGCCAGCTGTCGGTGACGAGGGAGGACGCACATGGAGACGACCCAGCAGCCACCCCGAAAGGTGCCCGGAATCTCGGCCAGGTTCGTGCTGGTGCTCATCGTCCTGGCCAGCTCCATCGGGTGCGATCGCGCGACCAAGCTCGTGGCCGAGGACACCCTGCGCGGCGCCGGGCGCATCTCGATGCTCAACGACGTCTTCCGCTTCGAGTTCACCCGCAACCAGGGAGCCTTCCTCGGCATGGGCGCCAAGCTGCCGGAGCCCGTGCGCAACGGGATCTTCATCGGCGGGGTCAGCCTCCTCCTCCTCGGGTTGCTCGCCTTCGCGCTCTCTCGCCCTCACGCTCGGGCCCAGCTCACCGCCTTGGCCCTCATCGCCGGCGGAGGGCTCGGCAACCTGTGGGACCGCATCGCGGGCGGGGCCGTCACCGACTTCATGAACCTCGGGATAGGCCCCGTGCGCACGGGGATCTTCAATGTCGCCGACCTGGCCATCGTCGCCGGCATCGCGCTGATGGTCATCACCCAGCCCAGGAAGAGCTCCCTCGTCGAAGCCGGTCCTCCCGCTGGCCCAGGGGGGCCGGCAGCCTGAGGGCGGACCATCGGCCTTGCCTCGCTCCGCCGCACCTGGCTCACAGCGTCGACGCCGCGAACTCGACCACGAAAGCGATCTAGCCTGCGGCGCTCGGTTGCGTACCTCCTCGACGAAGGCGCGGCTGGTCAGTATCGCGGGGCCAGGGATCCTGCGCGACCCGAGCAAGCGCCTGCGGCGGCGCCGCCTTGGCGAGGGTCGAGGGCCCGGAATAGCCCGTCACGCCCCCCCTGGCGGCCGGCCAGAGTTCTATACGTATAGAACTCCCGGGCCCCAAGTAGCC
>JACRCT010000860.1 GCA_016218885.1 Deltaproteobacteria bacterium
CGCAACCTCAGGCGCGGCTTCAGCCGCCGGCAGACCCGATCTGATCCCATTCGGGTTCGGCATGGGCAGACCCGATCCATTCCGGTTCGGGCTTGGCATGGGCAGACCCGATCCCATCCGGTTCGGGCTCGGGAGGGACGCCATCAGGTCCGTCAGAGTCCGCTGGGCCGAGGCCCCCTCGTCGTCGGTGACCCCGGGCAACCGGGCCAGGAGCAGGTACGACTGGAACCGGGGGTCGGCGAAGAGCCGGTTCACGTAGACGTCGTGCAGCACCGGATCGGCGAGCCCCCGGGCAGCGAAGGCCTCGAGCTGCGCCGCGTCGAGCGGCAGGGTGAGGACGACGAGCTTGGCGGAGCGCACCCTCCCCGTCTCGATTCCCAGCTGCCGGCGCGCCGACTCCTCCACCGACAAGCCGAGGACGTCCCTCAGGTCGGGCTTGAGCATCAGCTGGATGTGCGAGGCACCTTGCACTGGGCTCACCTTCCTGGTCGCGTCCTCACCGAACGGGGAACGCGACCTCTTCCTGGCCATCGCGGATTCGAATGACCGGCTCGGCCTCGATCGTCCCCGCGACCTGCGCGCCGAAGCCGGCCCCCTCGGCAAGCGAGACGACGCGTGAGGCATCCTCGGCGCCGACGACGAGCAGCATCGCGTGGCCCATGTTCCACTGGCGCCACACCTGGGAGGCCGGAGCTCGTGCGAGCCGCTGCAGCTCGGCCATGAAGGGCGGCGCGCTGAACGGCCGATCGATCCGCGCCCCCAGGCCGTGCACCTTGAGGACCCGCCCGAGCTTGTCGGGAATCCCGCCGCCGGTGACGTGGGCGATGCCATGGGGCACGAGCCCCTTGGCCGCGAGCGCGGTGACGAGCGGGCAGCAGACGATCGACGGGGTGAGCAGGGCTTCGCCCCAGGTCCGGCCGTCCGCGGCGCAGCGTGACTCGTGCCAGCGCTCGCCCAGGGTCGCGGCGAGGACCATGCGCGCCCACGAGAAGCCGTTGCTGCGCAGCCCCTTCTCGCCGATGGCGACGACCGCGTCGCCCGGGGCACAGCTCGAGCCGTCGATGGGGCGCGTGAGCCCTGGGGCGAGCACCCCGATGGCCGTCGCGCACCAGTTGAAGTGCATCCCCTCGCCCCACCCGCCTACGCGCGCGCCCAGCTCGGCGATCTCTCCGCCGGCGAGCGCGATGCCCGCCGCGCCCGCCGCTTGGGCGAGCCCGCGCATCAGCTCGTCCACCACGCGCTCGTCCAGGCGATCGACGTCGAGGATGTTGGTGAGGTTGGTGGGCTCGAAGCCATTGGCGGCCAGGTCGTCTGCGACCATCGCCACCAGGTCGTAGCCGAGCGTCCCGTACGCGCCGGTGCGCTCGGCGAGCTCGACCTTGGTGCCCACTCCGTCGGAGGTGATGCCCACCTGCCGCCCGCCCAGCTCGACGAGGCTCGAGAAGGACGCATTGAGCCGGGTGGACACCGCCCCGTCGCGGCCCTCGCGCGCGGCGAAGGTCCGCCGGGTCCAGCCATAGGCGATCGCCGAGCAACGGCCGCCCAGATCGAGGTCGAGCCCGCTGCGCCTGTCGGTGGTCATCGCTGCTGCCCTCCCGTTGCGGCCTGTGCCTGCGGCGACGCCTCCGCCAGCGTCTGCCGGCGGGGCCTCCTCTGCTATCCCTTTCGGGTCACCGTTTGCTGGTGCGCGCCCTCAGTCGCCCCAGGACCTCGGTGAGTCGTCTGCGGAAGCGCCGCGCGGCAGCACCACGTCGTGGACCTGCCCTTCGCGGATGGAGAGCGCCGAGACCAGCTCCATCTCGGCGTTGTGGTGGAGATCCCCGATGTCGGCGACACCGCAGCTGGCCATCGAGGAGCGAACCATCGCCAGCGTCTCGGGGAGGTTGTCGGCGAGCTTGCCGGCGTAGTCGACCAGCCCCTCCACGCCCTCGACGAAGGCGGCCTGCCCGTAGCGCGCGGCCTTCCACTCCCGCGCCCTCGCCGAGCCCTCACCCCAATAGGCCTTCATCAGCCGCCCGTTGACGACCACCTTCTCGGCCGGCGACTCGTCCATGCGGGCGAAGTAGCGGCCCATCATCACGCTGTCCGCCCCGAGGGCGAGCGCGATGACCACGTCCTTGGCGGTGACCACTCCGCCGTCGGCGATGACCGGCACGTAGCGGCCGGTCTTCTCGAAGTGCCGGTCGCGAGCCTCGACCACGTCCAGGATTGCGGTCGCCAGCCCGCGGCCGGTGCCCTTCTGCTCCTGGGTGATGCAGATGGTGCCGCCGCCCATGCCGACCTTGATGGCTCCGGCCCCGGCGGCGACGAGATAGTCGAAGCCGGCGGCGGTGACGATGTTGCCGCCCACCACGGGGAGCCCGGGGTGGCGCTGGCCGATCCACTCCAGCACCTGCCGCTGGTAGAAGCTGTAGCCGTCCGAGGAGTCGACCGCGAGCGCGTCCACGCCCGCCTCGACCAGGGCCGGGACCCGCTGCTCGTAGTCATGGGTGTTGATGGCCGCGACGGCGAGCAGCCGCTTCTTCTCGTCGTGGACCTGCAGCGGGTTCTCCACGTGCTCGTGGATGTCCTTCTTGAAGACCAGGGAGAGCAGCCGGCCCTTCTTGTCCACGACCGGCAAGACCGAGTGGTGGCCCTCGAGGAGCAGCTCGTTCGCCTCCTCGAGCTGGGTGATCTCCACGCCCACGTCGAGCCGCGCACGCGGGACCATGCGCTCCTGCGCAGGGAGGTGCCCGTGGCGGGTGAGGTCGTAGTCGTCGCGGCGGATGAGGCCGAGGAGCTTCCGCTCGGCGTCGACGACCGGGAAGACCGAGAAGCCGTGCTTCTTCGAGAGCGCGAAGACCTCGCGCAAGATCATGTCCGGCGGCACCGTGCGCGGCTCGACGAAGCCGGCCTTGTGGCGCTTGATGGCCCGCACCATCTCGGCCTGGGAGGCGACGGTCTGCGAGCAGAACAGGAAGGCGGCGCCCCCCTGCATCGCCATGGCAATGCCCATCTCGGAGCCCGAGACGGCCTGCATGGCGGCGGAGACGATGGGGATACCCAGGCGGAGCGTGCGCCCGGACTGGAAGCAGGTGACCAGCGGCGTGCGCAGGTCGATCTTCGCAGGGACGGTGTCCGGAGTGGTCAGTCGGGGCAACAAACGGAACTCAGCCAACGCGCGGGAGGGCTGAGCGGAGATGTTCCTGGCCATGGCCAACCTCGCGAGCGACGAACGCCAAACGAGCCTCGCGCGTGCCGTTATTCCTCCCCGGACAGACGAATACGCCGCAGCGTGCCGGCGTGCGCGCTGTCCCGCTGCTCCACCTCCTGGAGAATGAGGACCCCTACGGGAGGAAACCTGCCCGCTTCCATCTGCCCCGCTGTGAACCAGCCAACGAGGCGCGCGCCTTCTAGCACGCTCGCCGTTGAAAAGGGAAGGACGCCGGCCAGGCACGCGAGATCGCGTGGGAAAGTCCACCCGCTCGCGCGGCGCCTTCGGGGAAGGGCCTGGCCCCTGCTCGACGCGTGGTGCGGATTGACGTCTTGGCATCAGTCGGGATCACCGAGCGCGCCATCCGCTACAAGGTGCTCAAGCTGGGGCTCTGAGCCCGACCACCGCCGGCCGCATCGCTTGACCCGTCGGGGAGCGAGCAGTCAGATCGCAAACCAGAGCCTCGCAGTCGATCATGCCCGAGGGGCGGGAGGGCAGCCGTGCTTTCCTTGTGGCAACAGCTCCCAAGAGCCAGTGGCGCCGTGGTCGGCCTTCTTCTGGCGAGTTGCTACAGCCCACTCTCGTTCACGACTGCGGCGCGCTGTGACGCCGAGGCCGACTGCCCGACAGGACACTCGTGCGTCGAAGGCGAGTGCCGTCCCTGTCCGGCTTGCGGGGCGGCTGAGGTCTGCCTGAAGGCACAGTGCCTGCCCGCGGCATGTGGAGACAGGCCCTGCCGGCAGGGGCAGGCGTGCATCGAGGGCGCGTGTCGCGGCGCGGATTGTCTGGGGGTCCGTTGCCCGGCCGGCGAAGGCTGTGCGCGGGGCGGATGCTATCCGCAGGACTGCGCCGATCAGAGCTGCGACGAGGCGGAGGTCTGCTGGGCGCAGGAGTGCCGCGAGCCCGCTTGCGTCGGCGTGACCTGCGGGATGGGCGAGGTGTGTGCGGGGGGCCGGTGCCTGCCCAGCTCTTGCGCGGGCGTGGTCTGCGGACAGGGTGCGGCCTGCGAGGACGGCAGGTGCCAGTCCGTCCGCTGCGTGGGCATCGTCTGCCCGGCGGGCGCGGTCTGCGCCGATGGGCGCTGCGTGTCCTCGGTCTGCGAGGGGGTGGTGTGCGCCGATGGCTACGGGTGCCTGGAAGGCCGGTGCCAGGATGCGCGGTGCGCGGGAGTGGTCTGCGACCCGGGGAGCCGCTGCCGGGAGGGTGCCTGCGCCGCCTGTGGAGCGTACGAGGCTCACTGCGGCAACCTCGCCGATGAGGACTGCGATGGTCGAACCGATTGCGCCGACGCGGACTGTCTCGATGCGGCGTGCGGTCCCGGGGGCGCCTGCGGAGCGCAGAGCTGCGGGCCAGGGGGAGAGTGCGAGGAGCGGCTCGAGGCCATCGGCACGCCGTGCCGCCCGGCAGCCGGGGAATGCGACGTGGAGGAGACCTGCGACGGGACGGGCCTCCAGTGCCCGACCGATGTCTTCGCGCCCCTGGGCACCGAGTGCCGGGATGCCACGGAGGGCTGCGATCTCGCCGAGGCTTGTGATGGCACGGGGGCCCAGTGCCCAGCCGATGGCACGCTCTGCCCTCCCCCAGCTCCCGTCTTCGTGAGCACCACGCCGACTTCCCCCTCCAGCTCGACCTCGCCCCTGGTGAAGGGCCTGTCGTCCGCGGACACCGCCACGGTCGAGCTGTACTCCGACTCGGGCTGCACCGCGCGCATCGGAGCGGGAGCCAAGGCTGCCTTCGAGGGGGCCGGCATCGCGGCGACCGTCGCGGCGAACGTCTCCACGACGATCTACGCCGTGGCGCTCAACGCCGCCGGCAACGGCTCGCCGTGCACGCTGCTTACGACGTACGTGAACTTCGACCCGGAACACTGCGTCGGCGGCTGCGTGGCGCCCGAGACCTGCTCCGGCGGAGGCGTCCCCGCGGTCTGCGGGTGCACGCCCACCACCTGCCAGGCAAGTGGCGCCGAGTGCGGCCTGGTCCCCGACGGCTGCGGCGGGACGCTGATGTGCGGGCTGTGCGGCGCGCCGCAGTCGTGTGGCGGAGGAGGAGTTCCGAACGTGTGCGGCTGCACGCCCAAATCCTGCACCGAGCAGGGCAAGCAGTGCGGGACCATCACCGACGGCTGCGGCGCGCCGCTGGTCTGCCCGAGCTGCGCCGACGGCGCGACGTGCGGCGCGGAGAGCCTCTGCGGCCCCGCCACCAACCTGGCCATCTTCGCCAACTACGCCGGAGGCACCTTCACCATCAACGTCGACGAAGACCTGCCCGGCCTGGTGATCGGCCTGGTCAGCTACGAGGCGATGACCGTCACCCTCACCGGCCCCTACCTTGCCAACGTCCTCGCAGTGCACTACGCCGGCACCAACTCGGCTCCGGGCTCGACGACCATCTCGGGCATCTCCGCCGACAAGGTGACCATCGCCGTCAGCCCGGTGGCCACGCTGAGCGACCCGCTCGGGGACGCCAGGATCATGTGCCAGTACCAAGGCGGGGCGTCCTACAGCGGCGGCTGCAACACGCGGGCACAGGTTCGCCACTACTTCGCCAGCACCTGGGGTGGCCAGGTGGCGCTGCACCGCTGCCAATACGGCGCCTACCCGGGCACCCTGGACCTGAGCGCCGGCGGGGACTGCGCCTGCTCTCCGACGAACACCTGTGCCATCGAGCGCACCAGCTGCGGCACGCTGCCGGACGGCTGCGGCGGCACCCTCAGCTGTGGCACCTGCCCCTCGACCCAGAGCTGCGGCGGGAGCGGCACTCCAAATCTCTGCGGGGGCTGCCCCGCTGGACAGCGGCTGGCGGGGCCGCGCTACCCCCA
>JACRCT010000884.1 GCA_016218885.1 Deltaproteobacteria bacterium
GGCTGGCTGGTCGCGCGTTTCTTCGAGCTGCGCAGCCTTTGGGCGGGGGCCAGGGCGGCGCAGAGCGAGGAGCAACGCCGATGACCGCCCACAAGGATCTCAAGAACATCATCCGCGAGCGCCAGAGCAAGACTGGCGAGTCGTACATGGCCGCTCGCGTTCACGTCCTGCGCGCCCGCACAGAGTTGCTCGGGCTCCCGGAGGGCCTGGCCCCATCCGAACAGCGAGAGCGGGTCGATGCGATCGTGCTCAAGGTCAACCGCCGGTCCGTGCGCGTGCGGATCCCTTCCGAGAATGCCCAGGTGACCTTTCGATCGAGCGCCTCCTCGGAGGTCGTGCCCGGGCATGTCGTCACGCTGGTCGTGCGGAAGCGCTGGACCTGGCGGGACGTTGCCTACGCCAGTGGCTCGATCGAGAACCCGCGCATCGACATCCCGAAGCTTGGCCTCTCGCCACTGCCGTTGCGCGAGTTCGACTGCGCGCACGATCTGCGGTCCACCTCCGAGCCGTTCACAAGCCCCGACCCGTACGCTCCGCTCTGGCGCAGCCTCACCGCGACTCCGCGCGCCTGCTATGACATGGACCCCATCGCCTGGGGCGCGTTCCCGGACGCGAGGGACATCGACGACAACCCGACCTGCGATGCGTCCGAGCTGGCCGAGGACGGCGACGTCGAGGGAGCGCGGAAGCTGTTGATGAGCGCGCTTCTGCGCGATCTCCGCTGCATCGACGCGCACGTTCACTTGGGAAACCTCGAGTTCGACCGGTCGCCAGCGCGCGCGATGGTCCACTATGAGATTGGGATTCGGATCGGCGAGCTCTCGTTGCCGCCCCGCTTCGACGGGGTGCTGCTGTGGGGACGCATCTACAACCGCCCGTTTCTTCGAGCCCTGTACAACTACGGCCTGTGCCTCTGGCGGCTTGGCCGGGCACCGGAGGCTCAAATGGTGTTCGAGCGCATCCTCGCGTTCAACCCGAACGACAACCAGGGCGCCCGCTTCTGCTGGGACTTGCTTCGCAGGGGAGGGGCCTGGGAGGAGTTGCGCGACCGAGAGCGTGGGGGGAGCCGTGACGGTCACCTCCACTGATGAGCTCGGAGAAGGCCCTGGCGCGGCTCGCCGCCAGACTGGCGCCCGGGCACGAGTGAGACGTGATGGCTGACAAGCACAAGGACGGGAGCTCGGGCTGTGAGGGAGCGTCAGGAAGATGGAGGCATGGCGCTGATGAAGACCAAGGCCGGCATCGATATCCCCCGGGATCTGGCCTCGGCCCTCGAGGCTGACGCCAAGGTCCTCACGATGTGGCAGCGGCTGCGGCCGTCCTGTCAGCGCGAGTACGTGGCCTCGGTGCTCGCCGCCAAGCGCCCAGACACACGCCAACGGCGCGTGGCCGCTGTGGTGAAGGCGACGATCGAGTGGAACGGCCGCCACCCGCCGAAGACCCGACGCACCGGGGACAAGCGCGTGCCGGCCATCCTCGCCGAGTTGCGCGGCATGGGGAGCGAGCGCGACCGGGCGGGCATGGCCCGCTACGGCATCAACGTCGAGAACGCCTTCGGCGTGTCGGTGTACGAGCTACGCAAGGTCGCCAAGCGCCTCGGCACCGACCACGACCTGGCGCTCGCGCTGTGGGCGACGGGGAATCACGAGGCCCGGCTGCTCGCGTGCTTCGTCGACGACCCGGCGGCGGTCACCGCCGAGCAGGCCGAGGCCTGGGCCGCCGACTTCGACTCCTGGGACATCTGCGATCAGGCCACGACCAGTCTCTTCGACCTGACGCCACATGCCTGGCCCAAGGCAGTCGAGTGGGCGGCGCGCGACAAGGAGTGGATCAAGCGCGGAGGGTTCGCGCTGATGGCGGGGCTCGCCGTCCACGACAAGACGGCGACGGACCTGTCCCTCATGAAGCTGCTGCCGCTCGTCGAGGGCAGCGCGTTCGACGACCGCAACTTCGTCAAGAAGGCGGTCAACTGGGCGCTGCGCAACATCGGCAAGCGCAACCACGCCCTGAACGCCGCCGCCGTGGCGTGCGCCAGGCGGATCCTCGCCGCCGCGAACAAGCACGCCGGCGGCGAACAGGGCTGGGACCCGGGCGCTCGCGCGGCGCGATGGGTTGCCACCGACGCCATCCGGGAGCTCACCTCGGAGAAGGTCCGGGCACGTCTGAAGGCCTGACGGGCGCCCGCGGAGTACACCGAACGGGGGACGTGATGGCCACGCCCACCCCAAAGAAGGCCAAGGCCTCGCCGGACCGAAAGCCTGCGAGCAAGGGGAAGGCTGCCCCTCGTGCAGACTTCGGCGCACCGATCGACGCCTTCTTCGAAAAGCAGCCGCCGCACCTTCGGGGCATCTCTGAAGTGGGGCATGCCGTGGTTCACCGTGGCGGGCAAGATGATGTGCTCGCTCGGCGCTCACATGGCGCACGTGAACCTGATCCTGGTGGGGCCCGCCGACGCCTTCGACGATCCCGAGGGTCGGCTCCAGGGATCGAGCCCAGGCGGACGCCACCTGAAGCTTTGCTTGACCTGCTCGAACGGCGCGCGCCCACGTCCTTGCGCTCCCTGGTCGACAACACCAAATAGATGAGCACCGCGTGCGGTCGTGGCTTGTCCGCCACCGGAAGGAGCCCGCGGCCCCAAGGAGCAGAACCATGCGAGTGATGGTGCTGGTCAAGGCGACGAGGAACTCCGAGGCGGGCATCCTGCCTGGCGATCCGCGGGCGCCGGCTGGCTTCGACAAGCTGCTCGAGCAGATGGGACAGTTCAACGAAGAGCTCGTGAAGGCTGGCGTCATGCTGGCGGCCGATGGGCTCCACCCCAGTAGCAGGGGCAAGCGGGTGCGCTTCACTGGCACTGGCGGGAAGAAGACGGTAGTCGACGGGCCCTTCGCCGAGACCGGGGAGCTCGTTGCGGGCTACTGGGTCTGGCAGGTGAAGTCGATGGAGGAAGCGGTCGAGTGGGTCAGGCGCTGCCCCGATCCCATGCCGGGAGAGGAGTCGGAGATCGAGATCCGCCCGATTTACGAGCCCGAGGACCTCGGCAAGGCGTTCACGCCGGAGCTGCGCGCACAGGAGGACCGTCTGCGCGCGGAAATCGAGCGGCGCAGGCCGTGAGAGGACGCAATGGCCAAGACGAAGATCTGCCCATTTCTTTGGTACGCCAAGGAGGCTGAAGAGGCCGCACGGTTCTACGCATCGATCTTCCCGGACTCGCGTGTCGACCGTGTGGCAGCGCTGCAGAGTGAGTCTCCGAGCGGACCGCCTGGATCGGTGAAGGTCGTGGACTTCACGCTATTCGGCCAGCCGTTTCGCGCGATGAGCGCGGGACCGCACGACGAGTTCAACGACGCCATCTCGCTCACCGTCCTGTGCGATGACCAGGCCGAGCTCGACCGCTACTGGAACGCGCTCCTCGAAGGGGGAGGCAAGCCGCAGGCGTGTGGGTGGCTCATCGATCGATTCGGGGTGCGCTGGCAGATCACGCCGGCGGTCCTTGAGGAGATGATTCGCGACACGGACCCCGAGCGCTCCAAGAGGGCGAGCGACGCCATGCTTCAGATGGTGAAGTTGGACATCGCGACGCTCGAGAAGGCGTACAACTCCTGAGCAGAGACGAACGGGGATTGCGGAAGCGGCGTGGCAGTTGGTTGTGGATCCTCTGGATGTAGACCCCCGCTCTCCCGCGAGGTCATCTGAGCCCGGTTAACAGGCGCTCCGTCCGTCTCGCCGACCCGGGCAACCAAGCGAAACCTCAACAGATGGGCCAAGCGCCTGAATCTCCTGGAGAGCCGGAGAAGCGTACGGAATCCGTACAGAATGGGCTCCCAGCCGTTCGCCAGCACCGCCGCGGCGGCCATCAGTTCCCTGCAGTGGAGCAACTCGAGCTCGTGCGAGAGCACCTCGGCATGGATCGCGACCAGACGCTCATTGCGGCCAATCGCCTCTTGGGATTCGGCCGGCTGTCCGGGCGCGGTGTGCCGAGCCTCGCTCAGCGTTCCGTGCTCATTATGGAGCGCCGCGATTGCGCATCGAAGCTCTTGAATACGTCGCGGCTCGCCGACGCCCCCAACGACCTTTCGCAGCTGCTCAACGACCAACCGTTCGATGTCGGCCGCAGGAATTTCGCGGACCTCGCAGCTTCGCAGCGTGTGGCCGTCGGCATCGGCGCAGCGGTAATACCGATATCATCGGTTTCTCCGCGCGGGGCGCCCGGAGCCGAATCCGAGCTCCGGACGCTGGACCGTGCGGCGGACCAGGCGACTTGGGGAGCCTGGCCCTGCCCGGCGGCGCTCGAGCTAATGAAGTTGGCTCAGACGCTTGGACCGAGCGGTCGCATCTTTGGCCTGCGTCTCCTCCCAGCTCCGACCATGGCGCAGGTCCTCCCAGACGAAGCGAACGCCCTGGTTGTCATTCGGGTTGAGCGAGAGGATGCGCTCGAACATCTGCAATGCTTCCGAGGTCCGGCCGAGTCGCCACAGGCACAGGCCACAGCCGCGGAGGCAGCGGAGGAACGGACGGTTGTAGATGCGCCCCCAGATCAGGACGCCGGCGAAGCCGGGTGGCAAAGAGAGCTCGCCGATGCGGACGGCGATCTCGTAGTGGATGAGCGCGAACTCCGGCGCGTGCTCGAACTCCAGGCACAGGCGCGGCTTGGCGGTGAGGTTCGGCGTCGGTGCCGCCATTGCAACGCAAGGCGCCGCAACTGGGGTGGTCTGGTCAACCCCACCCGTGTCGACGCGTCGACGCCGACGTCCATCGCTCTGGACGCGAGTGTTGCGTCCCGCGTTCGTCGCGGTGGATCGTGGCCTCGCCTACTCGACGGTTCCAGTTGTGCCGTTGGAGGAGGGCTAGCCGCCGAGTGCGGCGAGCAGATCGCCGGCGAGCGCCTCGCACGAAGCCGAGAGTTCCTCTGCATCCGCGAGCGGGCCCGCAGACCGAACCGCCATCTCGACCCCCGGCCCCCTGCGCGTGGCGAACTGCTCTCGCAGTAGCGAGCGGCCGGAATTCGCAGCCTCGGCTGATCGCGTGTCGGCGAGAAGCCTCTCGTAGCGCCGGGCGAGATCCGGGGTCTCGGTTCCTCTGAGCAGCCGGAGAACGTCGAGTGCGTCCTTGTCGACCTGGCGACCGGTGCCCTGCCGCTCACCAATCCTGTGGACCTTCGCGATGAGCAGGGCTGCCGGACCCGCCACGCGGATGTCGAAAAACCGGGCATCGGCGGAGTCGAGCGCGCCGACTCGCATGACGTCGGCGTCAACGATGGCGCCGTCGAGCCCGGCGACGATGCGCGCGGCCCGCGAGTCATGACCCTTTAGCCGAGCAGCGCGGCGCCCGGTCCCCGGGCTGACTGAGGCCGGCACGAGGAGATCGACCGCCACCTCGGTGTCTGGCCCCATGCTGGTGGCGCGCTTCGTGATCCAAACGCCGACCGAGTCCTTCGTCTTCGGCTGAAACGACGCTGCGATCAGGGCTTGCTCCAGCGGCGGGATCTCGGCGAGCACCGCGGGATCGATCGCCAGATCTGCGTCGGTGGTGTACGGCGCGACGGCGAGGTCGGCCTCGCCTACCCGGAGGTAGATCGCTTGCGCGCCAACGAGAACGATCGCGCTCCGGTGTGCGCCGAGCCCCGCCAGTGCGTCGAGCAGCACCTGCCGAGCGACCACATACAGCTCATCCACGCCAAGCCTCCTCATTCGCTTGCATCCAGGTGATCACCTCCTCGCCCTCGGCCGGACCGCGGCCCGGGCTCGTCAGGAGGTCGACTGCCACCTGGATCGGCGCTGCATACCAGATCCCGCTGCTCTGGGTAGAGCCGTCGAAGACGCTCTGGTCCACGGGCTCTAGGAGCAATACGTTCGCGCCTGCGTCAGCCGCGCGGAGATCGAGGCTCTCTCCCGCAGCCGCGGCATCACGTACCCAGATCGATGCGAGGCGCGCCGGGGCCAGTGGCGCGAAGCTCGCGGCGGCGAGCGTGCCGGTAACCGCATACGTCTCGCCGGACTTGGAAAGCCGAGATAGCAGTGCCGGGAGCCCGCGCGGCTCAAGGTACGTGCGAATCCGGCCCCGCGATTCGAGCGGAGCGTCCTTGGCCCAGCGGCGCAGCAGCGCCGGCCAGTCGACGCTTTCGATGCGCCCACGCCCCACGCGCGTGATGAGCGCCTCGGCATCCAGGAACGCGAGCACTCGCGAGACGTAGCCCGCATCAATCTTCGTGGCCGCGGCGAGCTCCCGAACCCCGGGCGGACGTCTTGCGGCGACGAGCGCGCGCACGACACGACCTGCCTTCGGGCCCCGGAGAGATCGCGCGGGCCGCTCCTGGCGCTCCGGGTCCTCGTCGGCACCTTGCGTGTCGATGAACAACCCTGGCTCGGCAATGACGATGTGCGCGTTGCCGGTCAGGTCCAGGTAGCCAACGTCTCGTTCTCGCAGGCGCTGGCGCGTCGAGGAGCTCAGGTACCGCGACACCACGACGAGAGGCGCAGACGTGGGCGCGCGTGCCTGGCTGAGGAGCACGGCGACCCCTTTGGGGTCTAGCCGGGTTCGGACCTCGATAGCGACGGAGCCCGAACGCTGACCTGGCGCCGTGAGTTCGGCAGTCGCGTCGAGGGGGGCAGGAGCTGACTGTGGCTCGCCCACGCCCCAACCAGGTGGGAGCCGTCGCCGCAGCGCGCGCAGGCCCTCTTGGACGAGGTAGTTGCTCGAATCTGCCATGTTGCACGCCTCGTGCAACAGACTATATCCTGGCAACAAGCGACGGCAAGTTGTCTCTATGGACCTAGTTGCGCATGACGCGCAACAGGCGTTCTGAGGCAACATGGTTGGTCGGACTCTCTGCCTGTCAAGCAAGCCGGCACCAGAACACCGAGGCGCGCCTGCTTAACGACCGGAGAGTCCAAGTCTCGATTGCTCCGAGGCCCGCCTGCACGAACGAGTAGATCCAAGTAGTGGATTCTCCACGGCTTCTGCCCGAATGGGTTCGGGATACGGCACGCTAGGGGACTGATAGGCCGTCTGGACCAAGTCCGGACGGCCTTTCGCTTAACTGCGCTCTCCGGGGGAGATCACGAGAGAGGTCGCTTAACAGCTCGGCCCAGCCGTTTAACAGGTCCTGTTAAAGGCCCTTCGCGGTTCAAGTCCGGCCAGGGGACCCGGTTACCCCCACGACGGACGTCGCTCGTACGCAACAACGCCATTCATCCGCCGCCGATCTGGCGTTTGAGCGCCGTCTTCAGAGATCACAAGAGATCACCGACGAGCTGACCTTCACGGGCTCGCCCGCTCGTCTGCCCTCCGGCCAGCGCAGCTTCTGGCCCGTCGCCCCCAGCTAGGCGACCGGCTGAACCGACCGAACAGTCCAGTAGACCCTCGGCGAAGAACTGGTCGCTGAGGGTCAGGATTTGAGGCGACGGAGGAGTTGCCAGTGCTTCCACACGCGCTCGGGGTTGAACCGAGGCCGGTCACGCCCGCTCGACCAGCCGCCTTAGCAGCGGATCCACAAGCCGCCGCCCTCGAAGTGCCGATCTCCAGCGCTGTGGGATGCCCTCGATCCCGTATTCGAGCCCGGCGATGCCGCCCGCCACCGCAGCCGTCGTGTCGGTGTCGTTGCCTAGGCCGATCGCCGCCTTCACCACTTGCTCGTATGAGGAATTCCGCGCGACGCAGTCGTGCGCCGATCGCAGGCAGTCCACCACGTAGCCCGAACCTCGGCCGGCCGGCTGGCTCTCCGCGCCAAGGCGGACGATGTTCGTGTCCAACTCGCTGCGTGCCTCCATTCCTTCCGGAAACAGAGCTCGGAATGCGGCGAGGGCCTCTTCCCAGGGATCGCCGGAGCCATCGAGGACACGGCGGGCCCAGAGGCAGTAGAGGCCGCAGCAC
>JACRCT010000885.1 GCA_016218885.1 Deltaproteobacteria bacterium
AGCACGAGCGTCGTGGCCGCCGCGATGGCCAAGCGCTCAGAGAACCCCGAGGAGGGGACGGCGCCGTCCGGCACGCGGCCTTTCTCTGGCCGGGCGGGTGCTCAAATCGGGCGCAGGTTGCCACCGTCGGGCCAGGAGGTCCAGTTTCCGTATGCGGAGACTGGTGCGTGGCAAAAAACACGTGTATCGGCGATATGTTGAGTCGGCAGGAAGGTGGGGCGAAGTCCCCCTTTGTGTTCTCCAGCTCGTCGTCAGGCTTGGTCGCCGGCTCTCCAAGGAAGCCCGAGCGCTGTCGCCACGTGGAGCCAGTTCCAGCCCCCCGCGGGCCCCTCCGGCTACGCCAAGCCGACGCCATCGACGAACAAGAGAGAGGGGATCAGCGGGCCCGTTTGCGATGCCATCTCCGTCGCAACGAGCTCGGAGCTCCGAGGGGACCACGGGCCGATCCAGCAGCTCGAGATGACCGCTGCACACGGCCCTGACCCGGGTTGCTCAACCAGCCCCTCTTCGAGGCGAGCCCGAGCTTTCCGCCGCGGCCTGGGTCGTCTTGGGGGTCCCCTACGGCAGCGAGCGTGGCGTCGCGAAGCGCATCAAAGCTCCGAGGGGACTACGGGCCGATCGAGCAGCTCGAAGTAGCGCTGCACCCGCTCCGGGCCCTGGCCGATGCGCTTCTCGACGAGCCCCTCGCCGACGAAGTAGTTGAGCATGTAGGTGCGGTAAGTGCGGATGAAGCGGATGCTCTGCCGTGCCCTCTCCGGGCTCCTTCCATAGCGCACCAGGAATGCCTCGATCTCCGGCTCGGACTTGCCTTCGTCGAGGAGCAGTCGCGCGGCTTCAGCCCCGATGCAGAGCAGGGGGCGCGACGCCGCCCTGACCTCGCGCCAGAGGTCCATCTGTGCTTGGGCGACGCCAGCCTGCTCTGCCAGGCGCGCGAGGAAGGCCCGTCGCTCCGCTTCGGAGAAGAGGATCTGGGAGCCGACCACCGCGGTCCCTTCGGCGACGAGCGACTGGGGCGAGTAGAGCGGGTAGATGGAGAACTCGCGCCAACCCCTGCTGCGCACCAGCTCTTGCTCGAGCAGGGCGTTGTTGACGTGGTGGCCGGGGTAGCCCTCGTGCGCGAGGGTGTCCAGGACATCGTCGAGGGGCCAGGGCACATCCGTGTTGATCTGGATCAGCGAGCGGAAACCGCCCTGGTACCAGTTGTAGGCACCCCACGGTTTGTCATGGACGAACTCCACCGCGAACTCCTCGCCCGCAGGAAGGGAGCGGAGCTTGCGTGTGCGTTCGCGGGTCTCGGCGAGGGCGGCCTCGACCAAGGCAGGGAGGCGCTCGCGCGGCGCCTCCACCCGCTTGCGCGCCGCGGCGATGCGGTCGGCGAGCGAACCCTCGCCGGGAAGCAGCTGCTCCAGCTTCAAGCGTGCGGGCTCGAGGACCTCGGGACCACAAGGGGGCGGCGTGACGTCGAAGAGGAGGCGGGCCTCTTCGGCGAAGGTCATCCGCTCTCCACCCAGACGGCGCAGGAAGCCCTCCAGCGCCACGAGCTGTCCCGAGAGGAATGACCGGCGGGACGAGGGCGGGAGGGTCTGGAGTCGCCCGAGAAGCTCGCGGGCCTCCGCGAGCAGCCCGGGTACCGGCCGCGCGGTGCCCGCCGCTGCCTCCTCCTTCCACTGCGGAGGGCCGTAGTAGGCGTCCACGAAGTTCTCGTCGTGGCGGCCGACTGCCAGGGCCAGGCGCACGTACCGTTCCGAGATGGGGTCCAAGGCGGGGTTGATCGCCATGGCCCCGGACCCGGAACGGTGGGCGCAGGCGGCGAGGGTGAGGCACAGCAGGCTGGAGACGAGAGCAAGTGAGGGCAGGCGCATGGCACGGATGCTCTCATGGGTCATCCGCCGCATCGGAGCCAGAATCGAGACTGCTGGTCGAGCGCCGCTCGGACCTTGGCGGCCAGGTCGACGCCCGTGAACGGCTTCTGCAGGAAGCTCACTGCGTTCTCAAGCACGCCGTGGTGGGCGATGACATCCGCGGTGTGGCAGGACATGAACAAGACCCTGAGCCAGGCCAGATGGCGGCGAGCCGCTCCCGCAGCTCGCGGCCGTTCATCCGGCATCACCACCTCGGTCGCCAGCAGGTGGATCGCCCCTCGTGCCGCCTGGCCAGCGCAGCTGCTCATAAGGGTGAGCAGGTGGGGCAGGTCCCGGCGCCGAGCCACATTCGTTGCTCCATGCGCTGCGGCTGAAGTCGCCTTCGGCGGAAGCAGTAGCAGGTGGATGCGCCTCCTGTTCGAGGCACATAGGGTGAGCAGGTGGGGCTCAGCCCGCGGGGCGCCGAGCGAGGAGCCGCGTCACTTCCTCGGACCACCAGGTTCCACCCAGCGACGAGCCTTCCTGGCCGGCGCTCGGGATCCAGGTAGCGAGGTTGCCCCGGGGACAGCGCGCGCAACGCCGCGAAGCGGTGCTCAGTCACCGAGCGACAATGGCCAGGCTTGGAGGAAGCCCCAAGCGTGCCCGTGCCCACACCCCACACTCGTGCCGCTCTTGTCCGCGTGGCGGCAGGGAGGGTAGGTGGGGCGCAAGGACTTTCGCCAGAGCGCAAAAACACCTAATAAATCGCGTTTTGTTAGGTGTTATTGCAGCAAAGAGCAAGTGCGCGGGCGCAGACCCTCGGCACCCGGCGAACCTGGGCGTCGGTCCGCCCGTCGCTGACGAAGGAACGGGTCGGTCCTCCGCGGGAGGCGAGAGAGCAGCTGAGCGGCATCGGAGCCTGCGAAACCATCACTGCCCGGGTTGTTGAAGCTTGAGGAGGGCTGGACGTCAGCGCGCCCAGTTCGGCACGGTCGGACGAATCAAGAGGTCGCTGCCTGCGATCCTCATGCGCTCGCCAGGTCGCGCGGCCGCTACTGCCGCCACTCCAAGCGCGGAGGCAAAAGCAGGAGACAAGCGCGGGTCAGGCTAGGGTGACGCGCCCAACCCGTTCACCCTATTGGACTGGAAAGCTGGAGGAGCATCGAAGCGGGCGGAGGAGCTCGTGCCACGGCGAGATCGGCCTGATTCGGTGCTCAGAGCAGGACGTACCGGAGCCCCAGCCCCACTGACCAGCGACGCATCGGGGTGAGCTCGATGGACTCGAAACCCTCGGTGGGCGCCCTGAGCGGGCCGATGGCGTAGGGTGCCTGGTCGGTCGTGCGGTAGGCGCCGCGCAGCCGATAGCCCAGACCCGGGATCCTGAAAACCTCGCCGGACACCGTCAGCCGCAGCTCGGCGCCCCCTGGCGCGTTCGGCGCGGGGTCGAGATCCGAGCCGCTGACCAGGCGAGCGCTGTAGAAGCGACCTGCCAGCCCCAGGGCCGGCCAGAAGCCCCCGAGGTCGTAGGAGATGCGGGCGTTTCCAAAGAAGGGCGCAGCTGCATCCAGCGGCCGCGGCTCGCCCGCCAGCGTCGTCTGCCGGCTATGGGCGAGCGTCAGCCCCCAGCCGAAGCGCAGCTTGTCGAGAGCGGCGCCGTCGAAGGCCAGGTTCAGGCCGAAGCTGTCGAGCTGGGCGGCGTTGCGATAGAGCGAGGCCGACTCCGTACCCGGCGCGAGCTCGCCTCGCTCCTGGGCTGCGGCGACTTCTCGTGCGGTGGCGTCGTCGCCGACGACCAGGTCGCGCCACCAGGTCCGGAACCCGGCGAGCAGCATACGGTGGCGTCCAATCCGCTGCTCGATAGCCACCTCCACCGAGCGCACCACCTCGGGGCGCAGCTCGGGCGCGGCGATGGCCCCCAGCGGGTCGGCGTAGTAGCGCTCGAAGGCGGTGGGGGCCCGAAAGGCCTCGGCGTAGATGGCCTTGAGCGCTCCACCCGACCAGGCGGTCAGGGCCGCCAGGCGCGGCGAGAGGTGTCCGCCGAAGCGCTGGTCGTGGTCGTAGCGCGCGCCCAGGTTGAGGCTGAACCAGGACCCGATGCGTGCGGTCTGCTCCAGCCACAGCGCGAGCGCGGTCTCGAGCTTGGCGTGGTCTCCGGCGATCTCCGGGCTCGTCCCCAGAGCGGCATCGACGTATTCCTGGTGCGAGGAGACGTAGCGCAGCACCCCATCGGTGCCCAGGGTGGTCGTCAGCCGCCCGTTGCCAAGCCAGTCGACGGCCCCAGAGAGCGCGACGCCACCCCAGCGCGAGTGACCCTCGAGCCGGTAGACGCAGCCCGAGAGCTGGCCCTCCAGGCAGCTCTCCGGGGCGGTGGCGGGGACGTTCTGCTGGTACAGGTAGTAGTCGAAGTACCCGCGCGCCGAGAGCTGGAAGCGCGAGGTCAAGGCGCGCCGGAAGCGCAGGTCGAGTGAGAGCCAGCGGTCGAGCTCGTAGCTCTCCGGGTCGTCGTAGTCGCCGAAGGCGGCCGGGGCGGCCCGCTTGGACTGGGCCGCGCGCAGGAGGGCCTCGAAGCTGCCGACCGAGGCGCGCACGTGCGCCGATGGGACCCGGGCGTACCAGCCTCGCTGCACCTCGCCGCCCCAGACGCCAAATGGGCCCTGAGGCCCGTAGGCCTTGGGCTCGCCGGTGACCGCGTCGTCTCCATAGGGCTGCGGGCCGAGGGTCAGCCGAGGTCCCGAGAAGCCGAGGTAGTCGACCTGGCCAGAGATCTCACCGGGGACTCCGCCCACCGTGAACTGCGCTCCGCCGCCCACCGCGCCCCGCAGCGAGTAAGGCGCGTCCGAGTCGAGGACCAGGCGCAGGCCCTGGTAATCCTTGGCGCGCCGGGTGATGACGTTGATGACTCCGAGCATGGCGTTGGAGCCGTAGAGGACCGAGCCGGGGCCGAGGATGATCTCAATGTGGTCGATCATCTCCAGGGGCAGGGCCGCCGAGCGGTCGTAGTAAGCGGTGCCGCCCCAGGGCTCGTTCACCGCATGGCCGTCGATGACCAGCAGCACGTGGTTGCCGTAGTCGCCGCTGAGCAGCACCCCGCGCGCGCCGATCTCCACGGTGGGCAGGGCGTGCTCGGTCAGCATCCCCAGCGAGAGGAAGTCGATCGCCTCGTCGAGGGTGCGCAGGCCGAAGCGCCGCAGGTCCTCCGCGGAGATCGTGGTGGTGGTGGCCGGGGCCGTGCGCGCCTCCTCGGCGCTGTGCGAGGCTCCGGAGACGACCGGTGCCTCGAGCAGCCCCGCGAGGTCGGCGGTGCTCTCCGACGGCTCGTAGGCTGGGGCGGCACGGTCGTCGGTGCCTGGGCGCTCCGAGGCTGCCGTAGAAGGCGAAGGGGCGGCCAGGGCGCAGAGCGCGAGCAAGAGGTAGGTCATGGGAGCACCGTCATCAGCTGCAGCACCGCGGCGCTGAGGGAGACGTGCTGGCGGCTGGCCCTGGGGAGGTGGATCACGAGCTTGGGTTTGCCCGAGACCAGGTCGAAGCCGAGCACCACCCCATGTTGGGCGGCGCCCGCCGTCCCCGAAGCCGTGAGGAGATCGTGGCCGTCCAAGGCCTGGGCCAGGGCGACCAGTTCCTCGTCGGTGAAACCCGCGGAAAGGTAGACGATGGCCGCCCGCCGCGCTTTGCAGGTCTCGGCGAACGCCGCAGGCCCTTCCCAGGCGGTGGCCTCCTCGACGTGAGGCAAGCCGGCGACAGGGCCCTGCGAGGCGAAGGCGTCTTTGAAGCGCTCGGCGGTGCGCACCGACTCTGGGACGTGGGGCTTGAAGACGATGAGGGTGCGGACCTGGTCGCCCGCGCGCCCCCCGAGGTTGCGGTCGTAGGCGGCGACCTTCGCCAGAAGCTCGGCCTGGACCGAGACGGGAACCTCGCTCCCCTGGGCGAGCGCCCCCATCGCTCCCCACCACGAGGCGAGCAGGACAAGAGCCGGGACGAGAAAACGTAGCTTGAGCACCATGCCGGCGCTCCCCCTGTGTGGCGCTGAGCAGGCGGGCACGATCTCACGGTGCTCGCCGGGCAGACAAGAGCTGCTTCGCGGCGCACCATCAGCCGGTCGCGGGCAGTCCCACGATCACCCTGGCCCGTCCCTGCATCGGCAGGTCGGCCTCCTCCACGCGCAGCCCACGCTCCCGGGCGAGGTCGGCGAGGTGGCGCATCCACGGCCGGTAGGGCATCCCGTTGTCCGAGCAGCAGGGGATGACCGCGAAGGGGACCCGGTGGAGCGCGGCGTACTCGACGATCACCCTCGTGGCGCCGTCGGGGTGCAGGCCCACCACCAGGTCGCACTCGCAGGGCTCCTCGAGCCCGAAGTGCCGCTCCACGAAGCGCACCTTGAGGCGCTTGTGGCGCGAGTCGAAGGTGGTGACCTCGCGGCCGAGCCGGGTCAGCTCCTCGTTGAGCCGCCCCATGCCCCCGGCGACGTCGAAGACCCGCCGCGCGTCCGGGAAGCGCTCGGCCAGGAACCGCGCGAAGAGCTCGAAGCGGCGCTTGTCGGCCATGGCGCGGTCAGTATGCCTCGAAGCGGAGCGGGGTGACCCAAAGCAAGTGCGCTGGCGACGGGGGCTCTGCGCTCACCTGAATTCCTCAACAATCCAACCAAGATCGATAGAATCCCCGCGTGCCCAGCCCGAACCCTGAGATGCCGGCGTCCCTCGCCCCGGGCACGCTCATCGACCACTCCCGCGTGGTGCGCGAGGTGGGCCACGGCAGCA
>JACRCT010000894.1 GCA_016218885.1 Deltaproteobacteria bacterium
CATGCCCTGGTCGGGACCGGAGGCGGCAGTGACCTGAGCTGCCCCACGTGGTGCAACTCATGCCCTGGTAGGGACCGGAGCGCGGCAGCGACCTGAGTTGCCCCACGTGGTGCAACTCATGCCCGGGTCGGGACTGGAGCGCGGCAGCGACCTGAGTTGCCCCACGTGATGCAACTCATGCCCGGGGTCAGGGCCGGAGCGCGGCAGCGACCTGAGTTGCCGGGCGTCGGCGGCGGAAGGCTCCAGGTGGAGCCTCCCGCTGGGTCATCAAGCGAGAGCCAATGCTCGACCTGGGCCTGCGGTCTGAGGCGTGAAGTCTTGCCGAAGGCGGTGGCCATCACTCTGAACGGAGCGTCCGCCGAGACGGGCCCACCTCGAAGAAGCGCGGGTGGCGCAGACTCCTGGAGGACCTATAGGGACGCGGTGAGCCCGAGGCTGAAGCTGGTGAGGTTGTCTGCCGCGCTCTCGGTGTCGAAGAAGGGGAAGCGCAGGCGCTTGTTGTCGCGGGTCTTGGCCGGCCCGACGTTGACGATGCTCAACCCCAGCGACAGGTGATCGACGAGGGCCACCTCGACCTCCAGGGTGCCCCAGACCACGTCGCTGCGGCCTGCCCCGACCTTGACCACCGGGTTGCCATCGGTGTCGGTCTTCTTCGAGGTGTAGGGGTCCGCCACGTCAGTCGCCGCGTAGTGGAACTGGTTGATCAGCACGTAGGAGAGGGCGACCGAGACGCGCTTCTTGTACGAGTAGCGCGCCGACAGAGCGTTGCTCAGGCCCCAGTTCGGGTTCATGCCCGAGGAGGCGCAGAAACCCTCCGCGCCGCGGCAGAGGACCACCGCGCGGCCGTCGGGGTCGGTCATCGTCTCTGCCTCGGACACCGAGCGCGCCTCGTAGCGCGGGAAGCCCTTGTTGAGGCCAAAGCCATAGCTGAGCTCGATGCCGAGCTTCGACCAGGCCAGACCCAGAGCGCCGCCCAGGTTTCCGTACGAGCCCGACCAGCGGCTGGCGTAGGAGGTGGGGACGAGGTAGCGCAGGGATGGGGTGAAGGAGAGCCCCGTGCCCTCGTGGGCGAGGATCTTGGGAGCGGCCAGGCCGAGCCGCAGGTCGTCCAGGTCGAAGCGGCGGCCAGTGGGGTTGTCCGGCCGGGTCTGCTCGAAGGAGAGGTTCTGCCGCGCCGCGAGGGCAAGCTTGGTGCCTCGTGCCTCGAAGCCGAAGCGCGGCGCGAGCGAGAGCTGGGTGGCCACGGTCGGAGTGCGGGCGTTCTCGTTGGCCACGAGGGTGCCCAGCCCCACCGACTCGGCGACGCCTACCGCGCTCCCCGAGAACCCCTCGAGGAGGCGGGCGCTCAGGGTCGGCTGCGCGGGAGTGAGCTCGGCTTCGGCCGCCGCGGCCACTGCGGGAGCCGCCATCAGCAGACACGCCAAGAGCGAGAGGGAGCGATGCATCGGCAACTCCTGGGAAGAAGCTCCGCACCGCCTCGAGAGGGTCGGCTCGAGGCGGGCAGGAGCGAGGCGCTGCGATCTAGAAGCCGCGGACGTACTCCCACTGGTGGACCATGCCGCGCAGGATCTCGACGAAGTGCAGCTCGCTGGCGAGCGGGCCGCCGTTGATCGCGCCGGACGGGGCGGTCACCCGCGCCTTGATGTTCTGGAGCAGCGTGAAGCCGAGCGGCACGGCGCCGTAGTCCACCGACCCGTCCCAGTTGTGGTGGTCGTAGCGGGTCGCCCAGTAGGTCTTGTGCGTCGTGGGATCGACGATCTCCACGTAGCCGTAGGGGTCGTTGCGCAGCTCCTCGGAGACCGCCGGGGCGTCGCCATTGCCGGCCACGTTGATCTTGATGGAGTTGATGAACTTGGTGTCCGACTTCTCCTCCGAGAAGAAGGAGATGCCCAGGAAGGCGGCGACGAGGCGGGTGGTGTACTGCTCGCTGGGATCCAGCGGCGTCAGGTGGGCGGGGCTTGGCGAGCTGTCGCGGAAGAGAGACGCGGCGTCGCGGAAGACGACCTTGCCCGCATCGTCCACGGCGGGCGAGTAGCTCTGGAAGTCCTCGATGGCGAGGGCGCCCACCATGTTGTTGACCTCGGCGTAGAAGAGGTCGGTGAAGTTGATGAGGTACGCCAGCACGTCGCTGTTCGAGTCCACCCCGATGAACTTGGTGTACGGGTTGCCGAGCGCCTCGATGGCCAGGTACTTGTCCCACCACGAGCCGATGGTCACCGGCTTGTAGAAGAAGTCGTACCCGTAGCGCTCGCGGTCATAGAGCGATTGCGCGAACTTGCCCGTCCCCACGCCGATGTCGATGGCCGCCACCTGGCTGCCGGACGCCACCCCTTCGAAGCCCAGCTGGTAGGTGCCGACGTCGGGGTTGAACCCGTAGCGGCCCACCTCGGGCGTGGCCAGCACGTGGCCGAAGAAGTTGAGCGAGGAGTAGGCCGAGGCCAGCTGGTCCAGGCCGCACAGCGGCGAGACGTAGTGGTCGACGTAGCTGGAGTCATTGCCCTCCTCGGACTCGAAGTCGGCGAGGCAGGTCGCGTTGCGCCCGGAGCGGACGATGAGCTCGTCGTTGACGAAGTGCTTGTACTGGTTGGACAGGACGTTGAAGTAGCGGTCCATGATGCGGCTGGCGTAGCCCTGGACGCTGCCGCCCAGCGCGAAGCGCACGCGGCCGTTCTTGAAGTTGTTGAACCAGTACATGTTCTCGTACATGGACTGCACGTTCTGCGTCATCTCGTACATGTCCGCGCCCTCGTCGAAGCGGTAGCAGACCGAGGAGCCGTCGGCGTACTCGTCGGAGCAGAACAGGTAGGGCACCTCGATGGGCGCCGTCGCCGGGTTGGCCGTGCGCGCGGCCTGCAGGGTCTCGAGGCGGATGGTCTTGCGGCCCTTGACCATCAGGTCGATGCCCTTCTGCATGTCCTTGGGATCGCGCGTGCCTGCAAAGAGGTAGGGCAGGAAGGTGTAGTGCACCTCGCCGGCCTTGAGCTTCTGCGGCAGGTCGGCAGGCAGGGTGTGGCCAGGGTAGCCGGCAGCTGCGGGGTCGAAGACGTCGATCAGGTTGCCGTAGGCGAAGCGGATGGCGGCGAAGTCGTACTTGCCCGGGCCGAAGAGGTCGCCGTTGGGCTTGGCCGAGTAGTCCATGATCGAGGTGTACTGCAGCTCCTTGAGCGGGTAGCTGCGCAGCACGTAGGGGTCGAACGGGACGAGGTAGGTCGGCTGCAGGGGGTTGGTCAGCTGTGCCTGGGCGACGCCCTCGTGCTGGGCCAGCGGGCGGACCGACCAGTAGTTGGTGGGATCGATCTCCTTGCCGCCGAGCTTGGTATCAACCCGCGGAGCGAGGGTGTCGGCCAGCGCCTTGTTGAAGGGCTTGCCACCGGTGAAGTAGTTGAGCGCGTCCGCCGAGGCGGCGAAGTTGTGGCGCAGGCCCAGGGTGTGGCCCACCTCGTGGACCATGCTGGCGACGTAGAGCTCCTTGAGCAGGTCGCGGCGGATGGCCTGGTAGCGGGCGCGCTTGTCGAGGTCCCGGTACTGCTCCGCCATCTTCACCGCCCGGGCCCAGAGCGCGTCGTCGTAGAAGTCGGCGGCGGTGATGTTGGCCGCGGACAGCTTGGCCGTGCGGCGGGTCGAGTAGGCGAAGAACGCGGGGTTGCCCCAGGTCGCCGGGTCCAGCTCGGCGCGCTTGGCGGGGTCGGTCTGGACGGTCGCGAGGTCGCTGCCATCGCCCAGGCCCTTCACGATCTCTTCGGTGACCAGGTAGTTCGACGCCCAGCTGCCGCGCATCGCCTCGAGGTTGGCGACCAGCGAGCTGTGATTGAGCTCCCCCTGCTTCGCCATCGAGATGAGCTGCTGGGCGCGCACGTCGATCCGGCGGTCCTTGGCCCATCCGCGCAGCGCGTCGGCCGACTTGAAGACCTCGGGGACCTTCCCCAGCCTCTCCTGCAGGAGCGAGCGGACCAGGTTGCCGTCGGCGATCTCCTCCTCGGAGAGGTCGTCGACCATGAGGGAGACCATGTCGGTGACCATGGTGGCGTAGGTCTCCATGGCAGCGCCGTAGAGATAGGCGTTGGCCTGGAACACCCGACCGGTCTCGGCGTCGGCGGAGTGCGGGCCATAGCCCAGCGGCGAGTACAGCTGCGGCGCGGTCACCCAGTACTGGAAGCTGTAGCGCATATCGCCGATCTGCGGATTGAGGCCCTTGGGCCCGCAGATCTTGTTCTGGGCCCGAGTCTCCTGGGGGAAGGGCACCGAGCTGCCGACCACGTTGCCCGCCTCGTCGCGCACGTCGAACTGGGCGAGGTCGGGCTCGGCGTCG
>JACRCT010000867.1 GCA_016218885.1 Deltaproteobacteria bacterium
ATGACCCTGATGGAGCCCTTCTCGGCAGGCACGGCCTCGACCCGCCTTCCGCCATTGTCCAGCAGGTCATCGAGCTGCTCACCGGCGAGCATCACCTGCCCGGGCGCATTGACGATTAGCTGCAGCTGGTCGGTGTTGTTGTGCTTGTTGCGGTACTTGCGCACCACGCCCTTGACCCGGACGTATTCGCCCTTGGCCTTCTGCATTCCGGAGCTGAGGAAGACATCCTTGTCGAAGAAGACCACGTCGAAGCTGCTGGTGCGGGTGCGCGCGAGCTTGACGATGGTCGGTCCGCTGTCGCCCAGGCGGATCTCGCTGACCGAGCCGAGGAGGACCACCTCCTGCCCCACGCGCTTCTCCAGCTGCTTGAAGGTGTCCCAGCGAGGGAGCTGATAGAAATTCGTGGCTCGAGCAGCATCCTTCTCGAATGCGGCGATGACCTCCGCGCGCGCGTTCCACCACAGAATGCGCTCGTCATAGTCGGGGTAATGCTCCTTGTTGGGATCCCAGATGCCGACCTGGGCAGAGCGCGCCTGCTCCTGGGCCTCCTCGAACTCCTTATGGAAGCGCCGCGAATAGGAGTACTTGGTGAAGTAGGGGCTCATCCCCGCGCGCACGCACTCGACGTTGTAGTTGACCCACTTCCCGTCCTTCTCCACGAAGACGTAGGCGAGGTAGCGGCCGTAGAAGTCGCGGATCTCCCCTGACGTGTCGCGCTCGAGCCGGACCCTGGTGACCCCGCGGAAGAACTGCTGCGCGAAGTGCTTGGCGTCCTCGCCCAGCGGAGAGGCGATCTTCACCGGCCGGTCGGAGTTGCCGCGCATCTTCTTGAGGTAGGTCGCCCAGCCCTCGGCATAGGCGCGCCGCTCCTCGGCCTTCTTGAAGGTCTCCTCGGTATCGATGCAGCTCAGGCGCATCGAGCTCTTGAGCCCCTTGACCCGGATGGTGTCGCCGTCGATGACCGACTCGCCACCGTCGATGGAGAACTCGCCGATCTCCAGGCCGATGCTCTCGAAGCGCGCCAGCGAGGCGGCAGCCTGGGCCTTGCTGTAGCGCCGCTCGCTCTTGGTGGTGCCGCAGGCCGGGGCGAGGGCGAGCGCGATGGCGGCAAGCAGCAGGGTCGAACGTCTGAGGGTGCGCGTGGGCATGGTGGGCCTAGAAGCGCGCCTCGAGCTCGAGGCGGAAGCGGTGCTCCCGATCGGTGGTTCTTTAAGACGTGGACTTGCGGTCGTCCAGCCAGGCATAGGTGTCGTAGCGCACGTGGACGTCCCAGATCTTGTTGGGCAGGTAGCCCACGTCGAGGTAGGTCCAGAGCGAATCTTCGAGGTAGGTGGCCTTGTCGAGAGCCTCGTTCTTGTAGCGGGTGCGCAGCCGTAGCCGCAGCTGGTCATGGGGAAACGAGGTCACGTCGAACCAGGCTGTCGAGTCCTGGCGGAAGGAATCCTCGTAATTGTGGTCATCCACGATGTTGTGGGCATAGCCCGCGGTAAAAGCGAGCAGCTTTCCCAGGGGCTCGTAGTGACCGCGCAGCTTGAAGCGCACGCCCTCGCCCGCGCACGGCGGAGCTGGCTCGCCGGAGGTTTCGACCACCTGGTAGGCGAAGCACTGCCCTCGGCCACCTACAGCCACATCCTTGTTCTTGTAGCGAATCTCCGCCGTCAGCTTGGCCGACCGCCAACCGACGAAGTCGAGCGCGCCCAGGAGCTCGAGGTTGGTGACGCCAGCGGTGTTGGGGGCCTCGCCGTCCTCCGGCCATATCGAGAGGTCAGCGGCGGTGCGCACGATCCAGTCTTCGTTCGGCTTTCCGCGGTATTTGAACCGCACGCCCGCCTCGTTGCGAGCCCGTTGGCCCTCGAACTCGTCAGAATTCGCCATCGGTCGGGAGAGGGGGTTGACGAAGTTGCGGTCGTAGAAACGCGCGGAGAAGTCGATCTCGTGGGTCTTCTGCACATTGGCGATGGCACGCCCAAGGACTCCGAATCCACCTCCACCGTCGGGCATCCGCGGCAGGTCCAGGTCGGTCTGGCTCGGGCTCGGCAAGCTATCGAAGGTTCGCGTCGCCTCCAATGCCAGGTTCACTCGCCCTGCCCTGGCCGACCCGTCGATGCCCACCGCTCCGAACGGGCCGCCGTAGGGACGGTTCGACCACTCCTGGAAGTCGAGCGCCATGCCCTGGACGTTGAACAGGTCGTTGGCCCAATAGCCGCTGATCCCCAGGTGCCCGACATGGCCGAAGTCGACCTGCACGTTCCCACCCGCGGCCACCTCGTTGAAGAGGTCGCGAAGCGTCATGTACTTGAAGCGCTCTTCGAAGGTGGACGCACCCGCGACGTGGATCCAGGGGGCCTTGCAGTTTTCGTTGTCGTCGTCGTGGGGATCCGTGCAGAGATCGGGCGACCAGAGCTCGTATTGGTAGAGAGACTTGTTCTGGTAGGAGCCAAAGGCCGTCAGGGACATCTCGGCCCCAGCCAGGGGGATCTTGCGCGCGCTCACGGCCAGCCCCCGGAACCCCTCTCGCCAGCGAAAGTCCGGAGTGGTGTAGAGCCCCTTCTCGCAAGCCTCCCCGTCAATGCTCACCGCGTTGGAGACGTTGCAGGCGCTCCTCAGCTCCTCGGACAACGTGTAGATGACCGTGTCGGCATAGACACCGTTGGGTCGTTGGCGGGTGGAGTTATCGAGAGTCAGCCGCTGGCCGAACCCGAGGCGGAAGGTGCCGGCCACCACCTGAAACATCGGCGTCTTCCACATCGCGAAGAACTTGGGCACCTGGAACCTGTAGCTGGGCTGGTCGGCCACGAGCCCATTCTGGTCGAGGCTGTAGCGCACGCCGAACATGGCCCGGCGGGTGGTGGCCAGGCCGATCCCCGCGCTCAGGTTGTAGGGCAGCTTGCCAGTGGCGACGAGGTAGGCAGGAGGCGGGTCCTTGTCCTGGGCAGAGAAGGCGCCCACGAGGAGGGCATGCCCGGAGACGGGAAGGTCGTCCCGACCGCGAAGCAGCAGAAAGGGCGCGATCTGCAGCAGCTGCTCCTGGGTGATGGCGCTCGCCACCACCAAGTCCGCAGGATCATCGATGCGGGTCTGCTCGCGGTAGCGCAGGATCGTGTCCACGTCCTCGTAGGTCAGGCCAGGCAGCTCGTAGATCTCCTCGCGCGAGGCGGAGTTGAGATCCACCCCCTCCCGCAACAGCTCCACCAGCGCCTCGACCTCGGACTCCTCGAGCTCCCCGCGCGCGGCAAGGTCATAGAGGTCGGCCTCGGAGTCGATGTCGAGCTCGAGATCGTACTGGACTGCCTGGGCGGCGGTGTCCGCCCCGAGCACGATGAACACCAGGGCCACCAGCGAGGGGCATCTCAGAAGACGAATCATGGGGTGGCGGTTCGAGGCGCTCGGGCGGCCGGAATCGGCGCTCACCCTGCGAGATCGAATCCCTTTCTGCGTGGGGCCCAGCTGCTGTTTTCGAGGATAGGCGAGTCGCGCGCGGTGCTCAAGCGCCTCGAAGGATGGCGGCTGGTTGGCCGGGGCTGCTTGTCAGCCCTGCCTTCCGCCGGTAAACTCCCGGCCTTTTTCGAGTCGGGCGGCCAGGAGCCCGAACGCCTCTCCAGGAGCACGCCATGCTGTCACGTCTGATCTCGGCCGCCCTCTGTGTTGGGCTGCTGTTCGTCGTCCCTGCCTGCGGCGGAGAGAATCCAGCCGGGACACCGGACGTCGGCGGAACCGGACCCTCCGACGCGGCCGTGGAGATCTGCAACAACGGCAAGGACGACAACGGGAACAAGCGCGTGGACTGCGCCGACCCGGCCTGCCAGGACGACCCCTACTGCCTGGGCACGACCGAGAACTGCGACAACGACATCGACGACGATGAGAACGGCCAGACCGATTGCGCCGACACCGCCTGCAAGGACAACGCGGTCTGCAAGACGACGCCCGAGGACTGCGACAACACCATCGACGATGACAAGGACGGACTGACCGACTGCCTGGACACCGCCGACTGCGCGAGCGCCACCAACTGCTCGGGGAAGGTCGAGATCTGCGGCAATACCATCGACGACGACCTCAATGGCCAGACCGACTGCCAGGACGCCGCCTGCGCCGCCTCCGACCCGGCCTGCCAGACCGGCCCGGAGAACTGCACCAACGGCGTCGACGACGACGCCAACGGCGACATCGACTGTGCCGACATCAGCTGCGCCGCGAGCTCCCTCTGCAAGTCGGGCGAGGTCTGCGACGACGGCGTCGACAACGATAACGACCAGCTCGCCGACTGCGACGATGGCGAGTGCAAGACCAACAGCCGGTGCAAGCTCGAGGTCTGCAACAACGGCTTCGACGACGACGGCGACAGCCTGACCGACTGCGCCGACACCGCCGACTGCGACAACAACGTGGCGTGCCCCAAGACCGAGTCGAGCTGCAGCAATCAGCTCGACGACGACCACGACAACCTGACCGACTGCGCCGACACCGCCGACTGCGCCAGCGCCTCCAACTGCCAGGAGGACTGCGACAACCATGTCGACGACGACCACGACGGCATGACCGACTGCGCGGACACCGCGGATTGCGCCAACGCCTCCAACTGCATGACCAGCGAGGACTGCGACAACGGCACCGACGATGACGGGGACAGCAAGATCGACTGCGCGGACGAGGACTGCACCTCCACCCCCGGGTGCGCGGGCGACCCGACCTGCGACGGCAGCGACGGGAGCGCGCTCTGCAGCGGAGCGACCTGCTGCGATCAGAGCAGCTCCTGCGGGGCGAACTGTGTTTGCGAGCTCGACGCCCTGATGGGCACGTGCGCCGCAAGCCAGGGCTGCAAGCAGACCGGCGAGCCCTGCATCCCGGGCTTTGGCGAGTGCTGCACCAGCTGCAGCATGTCGACCTTCATGTGCCGGTGAGCCAGACGCGGTCCCTTTGAGGGAATCACAGGCCCGGCCGCCCTGTTGAGGGGAGGCCGGGCCATTCATGTCCGGCGCCCATGACTGATCAGCCCTCACCTGTTGCCGAGCCGTCCCCCGACGCGCCGCTCGTCCTGGTAGTCGATGACGACAGGGGGGTGCTCGACTCGCTGACGCGCATCCTCGCCAAGGAGGGCTTCCGCACCCGCTCGTGCTCCAACGGCACGGACGCGCTTGACGTCCTGCGCCGCGAGCGGATCCCGGTGCTGATCACCGACCTGATGATGCCGGGGATGAGCGGAGCCGACCTGCTCAAGGCCGCCAAGGCCGTGCGCCCCGAGACCGAGGTGGTGCTGATCACCGCCTACGGCACGGTGGAGACCGCGGTGCAGGCGATGAAGGAGGGCGCCTACGACTTCATCACCAAGCCCTTGAAGCGCCAGGCCATCGTCAAGGTGGTCCGCCAGGCAGCCGAGAAGGCCGCGCTCATCGAGGAGAACAAGGCGCTCAGGGAGCGCCTGGCCGAGGTCTCGGCCGGCGGGCGGAGGGCCATCATCGGGCAGAGCCCTTCCTTCCGCGCGGTGATGGACACGCTCAAGCAGGCAGCCCCGTCGACGGCCACAGTGCTCCTGCTCGGCGAGAGTGGGACGGGCAAGGAGCTCGTCGCGAGGGCGGTGCACGACGCTTCGGCACGCGCCGGCGGGCCCTTCGTCCCCATCAACTGCGCCGCCATCCCCGAGACGATCCTCGAGAGCGAGCTCTTCGGCTACGAGCGCGGCGCCTTCACCGGGGCCATCGCCCGCAAGGAAGGGCGCTTCGAGCGGGCCAGCGGAGGCACCCTCTTCCTCGATGAAGTCGGAGAGATGTCCCCTTCGGTCCAGGTGAAGCTGCTGCGCGTGCTGCAGGAGGGGGAGATCGAGCGGCTGGGAGGCACCGGCCCCATCAGGGTGGACGTGCGAGTCGTGGCGGCCACCAACAAGGACCTCGCGGCGCTGGTCCAGCAGGGGCGCTTCCGCGACGACCTCTATTACCGGCTCAACGTGGTCTCCATCGTCCTGCCCCCGCTGCGCGAGCGGCGCGAGGACGTCCCGTTGCTGGCAAACCACTTCCTCAAGATCTGCGCGCAGAAGAACCAGAAGCCG
>JACRCT010000868.1 GCA_016218885.1 Deltaproteobacteria bacterium
CGGGGACGAGGATCTGGTCGTGGCCCGCGAGCTGCCCGAGCCGGTGGTCTCCATCGGCACCAACGCAGACAGCGCCTTCGTCATCGCCACCCGGACCGGCGAGGTGGCGGTCTGGGAGCCCGGCTCGAAAGGCGTCCGGCTGGCGCGCGACGCACCGGCACCTCTGGCGGTGGAGGAGTACGTGGACGGGCTGGGCAAGTGGCTATGTGCCGAACACTACCGGCCGCTGCAGGGCGGGAGCCTGGCTGGCGAGATGGGTAGAGACGAGTTCGCCACGCTCCTGCTCGACGTCCTGCGCCAGACCACGCGCGCCGAGGTCGGCGTGATCAACCGCGAGGCTATCCGCGACCCCGGCCTCTTCCCCCTGCGGGGGATCGCCACGCGCTTCGACGTGCTGGCCGCGCTCCCCTTCGAGGACGTGCTCGCCGAGACGCGTTGCCGGGGCTCGGTGCTCAAGGCCTTCGCACTGGCGCCGCGCTTCAAGGAGTACGAGGCCCGCGGCCTGACGGCGAGCGACGGGGTGGTCAAGATCAACGGCAGGCCGGTGGAGGCCGACCAGTGGTACCAGGTGGTGACGACGGGCTTCGTCGCGTCGCTGGAGAAGGACGGCCTTGGTGGCGGCGTGGCGTTCGAGCGCCGGCCCGGCTCATCGCCTCGGGACCTGCTGTTGGCCTGGCTCGAGCAGGCGACCCCGAGCGGACAGGTGGCCCAGCCCGAGGATCCCGCCAGCCTCGCCCGCTGGCATCTGCGCATCTCGCTCGATGGCGCGCTCTCCGACGCTCGTATCGGCAACCCTGATCCGGCGACCTACAACGACGCCCAGCTCACGCGAATCGAGGCGAGCAACGTGGCCCTCGATGCTCGCTTCTACGCCGGAGCCGACCATCCGGCGCTCACCTTCCAGAACACGCTGCGCGTGGAGTACGGGCTGGGTCGCACGGTGACCGAAGGGCGGGATTCGGGCTTCGTGGAGACGCGCGACCTGGTCAGTGCCCGCTCGGGGTTGGCGTGGCGCCTCTTCCGGTCCGAGCGGCGCTGGTACCACCCGCTGCCTGACGTCGAGGGCTTCACGGAGACCGAGTTCAACCGTCCGCAGGACGGCACCCGCAGCTACCACCACCTGCTCCTGCGCCCCACGCTGGGGAGCCGCTTCGACCTCACTGCGCGGCTCTACCTCCGGTTCGGCGTGGGCCTGGAGTCGGAGCTCTTCGCCGAGAATCCGCTCAAGAGCGTCGGCCTCGCCCGAGTGGAGCTCAACCCCGGCGAGCTCCTCACCCTGGGGAACCGGAGCATCGAGGGCCGGTTCTTTCTGGAGACGGCGTTCGTCGACCCCTGGCGGCAGCTCGACCTGCAGGTGCGCGCCTCGGTGCAGGTGGCGGTGCCTCTGTGGCGCTTCCTGTCCATCACGGCCGGCTACGACACCTTCCTGCGCGCCCTTGGCGGCAAGCGCCTGGCGCTCGCGGGCGACCTGGCGCTGGGCCTCAAATTCGCCGTGGACCATTCGATCCAGTCCTTCTGATCCTTCAGGCTTCAGGCTCCAGACCGCAGGCACCAGGTCAGGCGGTGCCGGAGCCCAGGGTCTGGAGCCTGAAGCCTTCCCTCGCGACCCTTGCCGCCCGGGGCGAGAACGCCTATTCATGCCCCTCTTCAAGGAGGGCCGCGTGTCGAAGATCCTCGTGACGAGCGCCTTGCCGTACGCCAATGGTCCGATTCACCTGGGGCACCTGGTCGAGTACCTGCTGACCGACTTCTACGTGCGCTTCATGCGCTCCTGTGGCGAGGACGTCGTCTACGTCTGCGCCGACGACACCCACGGCACGCCCATCGAGATCAAGGCCCAGCAGATGGGCATCAAGCCCGAGGAGCTGGTGGGGAGGATCGGCGAGGAGCATCGCCGGGACTTCGCCGAGTTCGGCGTGGCCTTCGATCACTACGACTCGACCAACTCCCCGGAGAACAAGCACTACGCCGAGCTCATCTTCGAGCGCCTGAGGTCCCAGGGGCACATCGTCAAGAAGCCGCTCGAGCTGACCTTCTGCGAGCACGACAAGCGCTTCCTGCCCGACCGCTACGTGCGCGGCATCTGCCCCAAGTGCGGCGCGGCGGACCAGTACGGCGACGTCTGCGAGAAGTGCGGGGCCACCTACGCGCCGACTGACCTCAAGGAGCCCAGGTGCTCCATCTGCGGCACCCCTCCGGTGCGCCGAAGCTCCGACCACTACTTCTTCAAGCTGGGCGACTTCACCGGCTACTTGAAGGAGTGGAGCGCAGGGGAGGGCACGCTCGACCCCTCCATCCGCAACAACCTGCTGGGCGGCTGGCTCGGCACCGGGCTCGCCGACTGGTGCATCAGCCGCGACGGACCCTACTTCGGCTTCACCATCCCCGGCGAGACCGACAAGTACTTCTACGTCTGGCTCGACGCGCCCATCGGCTACATCAGCTCGACCGAGCGGATGCTCAAGGCCAGGGGCGCCCAGGGGACGGACCTCGCCCTGGCCTACTGGGACGAGAAGTCCGACGCGCGCATCCTGCACGTCATCGGCAAGGACATCCTCAACTTCCACGCCCTGTTCTGGCCAGCGGTGCTCAAGGGCGCCCAGCTCAAGCGGCCCGACAAGCTGCTCGTCCACGGCATGCTCACCGTCAATGGCGAGAAGATGAGCAAGAGCCGCGGCACCTTCATCACCGCCCGCCAGTATCTCGAGGTCCTCGACCCGAGCTACCTGCGCTATTTCTACGCCGCCAACCTCGGCCCTTCGCCCGAGGACATCGACCTCTCGCTCAAGGAGTTCCGCCTCAAGGTCAACGCCGAGCTGGTGAACAACCTCGGCAACCTGTGCAACCGGGCGCTCTCCATCCTGGCGACGAAGCTGGGCGGCAAGCTCTCCTCCGACCGCAACGCGGCGCTCCTCGACGACGCGCTCAAGACCGTGCCCATCGTCCGCGCCGCCTACTCCCGAGTCGAGATGCGCAACGCCATCCGGGCCATCGTCGAGCTCGGCGAGCGCACCAACAAGTTCGTGCAGGACACCAAGCCTTGGGAAAAGGTCACCTCTGCGCCCGAGGAGGCCCGCAGGGATCTCTCGACCATCGCCGACATCGCGTACCTCGTGGCGACGATGCTCTCGCCGGTGGTCCCCAAGGTCGCGGAGGAGATCGTCAGCCAGCTCAACGCCAGGCTGCTCACCTTCAAGGATCTCGAGAAGGCGACCGGCGCGCTGCTGCCGCCCGACCACCAGATCGGCGCGCCCAAGCCCATCATCGGCCGCCTCGACGAGAAGGTCGTCGAGAAGATGGTCGTGGCGGGGCCGCCCGCCGAGGCGAAGCCGGCCGCCGCTGCCGGCGCTACGGCCGGTGAGCCGTCCAAGAAGAAGGCCGAGGTGGCGCCGGTCGTTGCCGCCGTGCCCGGCGTGGCGACCTACGACGACTTCGCCAAGATCGAGCTGAGGGTGGCGAAGGTCCTCACCGCCGAGCGCGTGCCCAAGGCCGACAGGCTCCTCAAGCTCACCGTGGACGTCGGCGAGCCGACCCCGCGCACCGTGGCCGCCGGCGAGCCGAAGACCGGGATGGTCCTCGTCGAGGTGCCGGGCGAGCTGCCACCGGGGACGAGGATCAAGTGACCACCGACCACGGCCTGGACACCCTAATCGGTGACCTGCAGTCGAGCCGCTTCGAGCGCCGCGCCAAGGCCCTCAACGCCCTGGGCGCGATGGTGAGCGCGCGTACGGCACCCGCGGCGCTTGCTCCTCGCCTGACTCCGCTGGCGGGCCATGCCGATCCCGGCATCCGCGCCGCCGCCCTCTCGCTGCTGGGGGCGCTGGACGGGCTCGAGGTTCTGCCTCTGCTCGAGGCGCATGCCGGTGATCCGGAGCCCGAGGTGCGGGCGGTGGTCGAGGACGCGGCCGAGGAGCTGGGAGAGGCGGGCAGGCCGCTGCTGAAGAAGCTGGTGAAGGACTCCGATTTCGGGGTGCGCTTCTGGGCCGCCGCGGCGCTCAGCACGCAGCACGAGCCCGAAGGCTTCCCCGTGCTGGTCGAGGGGCTGGCTCCGTCCGCGACCCGCTTCGAGGCGTTGCAGGGGTTGCGTCGCCTGGGCGATCGGCGCGCCGAGGAGCCGGTGCGCAAGGTGCTCGGCAAGTGGTTCCTGGCGGCGATCGACCGCGTGGCGGCAGCGGGGGTGCTGGCGAGCTTCGGCGACGAGCCGTCCAAGGCGCTCCTTCTCAAGGAGCTTCAGAGGCGCGGGGACGTGCGCGGCCTGGCCATGGAGATCGCCGGTGAGCTCGGGCTGGCGGAAGCGGTGCCGGTCCTCGAGGCGGTCTTCAAGGACAAGTCCGACGACTATCGCGGCTCGGCGGCCATGGGGCTGGCGTCGATGAAGCAGGAGCGCTTCTTCGTAGACTTCGTGGCGCTCCTCAGGGACGAGTCGGCGACCGCGGACGTGCGCGGCGACGCCGCCTGGGCGCTGCGCCTGCTGGACACCTCCGCGTCGCGACAGGCGTTGCAGGAGGCCGAGGGCTCGGTCCGCGTTGCCGAGGTGGCCGACGCCATCCGCGAGGCGCTGGCCGAGTCGGCGCACTGAGGAGCGGGGCCCAAGGAGAGCCCATCTATGCTGGTGGATGCCCACTGCCACCTCGACGATCCCCAGGATGCCGCAGCCGTCATCGCCCGGGCCACGGCCGCGGGCGTGGTGCAGTTGGTCGTCAATGGGCTGTGGAAGGCTCCCGGCGACTTCGGCATCGCGCTGCAGCTCGCCGGCGAGCATCGCTGCGTGTCGCCGACCGCGGCGATCCATCCCCACGACTGTGCCCAGGCGCCCCGGGAGGACTGGGAGCGCCTCGAGCAGCTTGCCGCCGACCCGCGCATCGTGGCCGTCGGCGAGACGGGCCTGGACTTCCACTACAACCACTCGCCCCCTGACCGGCAGCGCGAGGCTTTCCGCTGGACCATCTCGTTGGCGCGCAAGGTCCACAAGCCGCTGGTCGTCCACGTGCGTGAGGCGGACGCCGAGGCCGCGGCGATTCTCAAGGAGGAGGGCGCCTCCGTCGTCGGAGGGCAGATCCACTGCTTCAGCGCCGACGCCGCCGCGGCCCGCGCCTACCTCGACCTGGGGTTCCACATCTCCTTCTCGGGCATCGTGACCTTCAAGAGCGCCGAGCCGCAGCGCGAGGCGGCCCGCATCACCCCCGGCGACCGGCTCCTGGTCGAGACCGACAGCCCCTACCTCGCACCGCTGCCCTATCGCGGCAAGCGCAACGAGCCAGCCTTCATCGTGGAGACCGCCCGGCGCCTGGCCCTGGTGCGGGGAACGGAGCTTGCAGAAGTCGCGCGAGTCACCACCGAGAACGCCAAGAGGCTGTTCTCCTTGGCGTTCTCGGACAGCGCGGGCGCGTAAAGAGGTGCGCGGTGCGAAGCGTGCTTCCCGCTCGACCCGCGTCCGGTATTGGCCATGGGGACTCGAGATGATGCTCCCCCGCCTTGTTGCGGTGGATAGCGCGGAATATGAGGCGGCATGCGCGTGCAGCACGTGAATCACGCATCCGACAACGGCCCGGACCTCGCGCACGTCCTGGCCGCGGAGGCGGCCATGCCCTCGAAGAGCGACCTGCCGGCCCTGTACAAGACCTTGGACGAGCTGTGGACCCGGCGCGATGACCCCGAGGTCCTCAGGCTCTCGGAGAGACTCGTCGCCGAAGGCCTCAGACACGCCGGCGACGACGTCGGCTTGCTCTGGCGGGCCGCGCGCTTCCACTACTGGCGCTCCGATCTGTCGGATGACGTGGAGCTCAAGCAGTCGTCCAGCGAGCAAGGGTGGGCGGAGGCGGAGCGGGCGCTGGCGCACGATCCCGAATGTGCCGACGCACGGTATTGGGCGGCGGCGGCCTGCGGGACGTACGCCGAGGCCATTGGGGTGCTGGCGGCTCTGGCCAGGGGGCTCGAAGCAAAGCTGCGCAAGAACCTGGACTGGACGGTGGAGCGGTCTGCCGGATACGACCGCGGCGGGCCGCTGCTGATCCTCGGCAGGTATTGGGCGCAGCTTCCCTGGCCCAAGCGCGACCGCAAGAAGGCCTATGCGAACCTGCGCGCCGTGCTGGCCCGGCACCCCGAGAACTTGCGCGCCAGGCTCTACCTCGCCGAGGCGTTGCACGCCGAAGGGGGAGGGCAGCGGCGCGAGGCGATGACGCTGGTGGAGGAGATCCTTTCTGCTGCTCCGGGTGGCTACGATGCCCCCGAGGAGCGGCTGGTCCAGCGGCGCGCAAGCGCGCTCAAGCCCGAGATCGAGAGGGAGCTGTAGATGGTCCTCCCACCTAATGAAGTGCCCGGCAGCGGTGCCCCGGCCGGTTCCCGAGGAGGTTCTCCCATGGTCTCTCCCGCCGCCCAGGCCGGCGCGGTCTACGCCGTCAAGACGCTGCACATGGCGCAGAACATGCTCGACCTGCTGCTGATGTGGACCGCCAAGGAGCCCAACCGCGTCGCGGTCAGGCACAAGGTCCGCGGGCAATGGCGGGATGCGACCTGGTCGGAGGTGACGGAGCGGGTGCGCCGGATCGCGCTCGGCCTGGCCGAGCTGGGCGTCGAGCCCGGCGACCGCGTCGCCATCTTCTCGTCGACCCGCTACGAGTGGACCCTGGCGAACCTGGCGCTCTACGCCCGCGGTGCCGCCGCGGTGCCGATCTACGCCTCGAACACGCCGGCGGAGGTCGAGTACATCCTGCGCGATTCGGGCAGCATGGCGATCTTCCTGGACCACGACGATCCCGAGGGCCGCCAGCCGGGGCGCTATCAGCGACTCAAGCAGGTCCGCGAGCGTCTGCCGACCCTCAAGCACGTCATCGGCTTCGACCTCGCCAGCCGGCCCGAGGAGGGGCTGGTGAGCTTCTCCGACCTCGAGGCCCGTGGCGCCGCGCTGGTGGGGGCGCACCCGAGCGCGCTCGAGGAGCGGGCGGGCCTGACGAAGTGGGACGACCTGGCGTTCATCCTCTACACCTCGGGGACCACTGGGGTGCCCAAGGGCGTGATGCTCACCCAGGGCAACTGGACGAGCCACGCCCGGGCCGTGGTGGACATCGAGCTCGTCGTCCATGACGACGTCGTGCTGCTCTTCCTGCCGCTGGCGCACTCCTTCGCGCAGGTGGCGATCTCC
>JACRCT010000887.1 GCA_016218885.1 Deltaproteobacteria bacterium
CGCGCCGGCAGGGGCGGTCTTCGCGGCGGCGAGCCACGTCCCGGAACGAGTGCGGTCGCTGCTCGCTGAAGGACCCGGTGGCGAAGCGCACTCGAAGTATCTGCTGTGGGGCCTGGCCCTCGCGGCGGTGTCCGCGTCCATGGCATGCGTGCTCTTCGCCGAGCCGCTCCACCACGCTCTCGAAACCATCCTCGGGTGAGCTGATCATGCAAGCGTTCTCGCGAGTCCTCGCAGCCTGCCTGCCTTTACTATCGGCCGTAGTAGGCCGAGGGTGGCTCGTCGTGCTTTCGGCGCTCGCCAGCGTCGCGCTGGCGATGCCGGCGCAGGCGGAGGAGGCCGCGCCGACAGCCCTCTCGGCGCAGGAGTTCCTCGCCCGCGCAGGAAGGTCGCACCCGAGCCTCCCGCTGTTGGAGGCAGCCATCGAAGAGGCGGCGGCGAACGTCACGGCTGCTGGCCTGTGGGCGAACCCGTCACTGAGCTACGACCGCGAGGAGGTCTTCGCAGGTGGTCGGGGCCAGCCCGAGAACTTCGTGCGCCTCGCGCTTCCGCTCGAGATCTCCGGGCGCCGCGGGCTTAATGCAGAAGGGGCAGAGCTCGGGCTCGAAGCGGCGCGTGCGACCTCGGCCCGGGAGCGATCGGGGCTGCTCTTCGATGCACTCCGCATCTACTGGTCGGCGGCGCAAGCTCGCCAGGGGCTCGGGGTTCTTCGGCAGGAGCGCGAGGCGCTCGGCAAGCTCGTCGAGGCCGTGCGCTCGCGCACCTTTGCCGGTGACGCCTCCGGCTACGACCTCGACCGGCTCGAGCTCGAGGTGGAAACGCTCGAAGACCTCGTCGCAGATGCCGAGCGGGAGGTCGAGGGGTGGCAGCGCCGCATCGCGCTGCTCGTCGGCGCTCCGGGAGAGCGGTTCGACGCCAGCGACCCGCTCGTCCTTCCTGGCCAGCCGCAATCCAGCGTGGGCCTCGTGCAGCAGGCGCTCGCTGCTCGTGCGGACTACAGGGCGGCTCGGCTTCGCGTAGCTCAGGCCGAGCGCGAGCTCTCGGCTGGACGAAGAGGATGGGTTCCGACCCTCGTGCTCTCCGGCGGGGCCAAGAGCGCGGCAGTCTCGGAGAGCGAAAGTGCGTGGGGCTACGTCGCCGGGCTCGCGCTCGGTGTTCCCCTCTTCGACCACGGCCAGGGCGAGGTGGCACGGGCCCACGCACGTCTCCGGCAGGCGGAAGGCGAGCAGCGGCTCATCGAGGCGCAGGTGACCACCGAGGTGATGACCGCCTACGGCGCGCTCGCCCGTTTCCGCGCGCAGGCAGAGCGCTTCGAGCGTACGCAGGTCCCGCGCCTCGAGAGCCTCGAGCGTCGCGCGCAGATCTCCTACCAGGAAGGGGAACGCCCGGTGTTCGAGCTTCTCGACGCGTACCGCACGGCCCGAGGCGTCCGCCTGCGCCTGGTGGAGCTTAGACAGAAGGCCCGGCTGGCCGAGATCGACCTCACGCGCGCCACTGGCCAGAGCCCCGGAGGAGCCCCATGAATCTCATGCGAACCGTCTGGTCGCTCGCCTTGAGCGCATCCCTGTGCATCACCGCGGCCGCGGGCTGCAAGAAGAGCGACTCGCACGACCACGCGCCCGCTGCTGCGCACCAGAGCGAAGGCCTGCCCGCCAGCGCGGTGACGGTGTGGACCGAGAAGAGCGAGCTCTTCATGGAGTACGAGCCACCGGTCGTCGGGCGCGAGGGCAAGTTCGCGGCTCACCTCACCGCGCTCCCGGGCTTCAAGGCGGTGACCGAGGGCGAGATGGTCCTGACCCTTAGGATGGCGGACGGGACGACCCTCACCTCGCGCGCCAACGCGCCCGCGAGCCCCGGCATCTTCCGCGCGCTGATCAGGCCGACGAAGCCGGGCAAGTGCGCGCTCTCGCTGGCCGTGAGCGGCGCTCAGGTGCGAGACGAGATCGACGCCGGAGCCTGCGAGGTCTTCCCAGACGAGAAGGCGGCGCTCGCGGCCTCAGGCGAGGAGGAGGAGGCCGGCGGCATCGCTTTCACGAAGGAGCAGCAGTGGAAGACCGAGTTCGCCACCCTTGCGGTGGGAGAGCGCGAGCTCCAGTCTTCGGTGCAGGCCAATGCCGAGGTCGTCCCGGTCGCGGGGAAAGAAGCCAAGCTGACTGCGCCCGCCACGGGTCGCGTTGCGCTGGCCTCGCCGGCCCCGATCGTGGGCATGCCGGTGCAGGCCGGTCAGGTGCTCGCGGTGGTCTCTGCGCGTCTCACGGGCGGAGCTGACCGAGCCACGCTCGACGCAGAGGTTCAAGCCGCTCGCGCGGAGCTCGAGGCAGCCCGATCCCAGCACGAGCGCGCCGAGCGTCTCTTCAAGGAGCAGGCTGTGCCTGAGCGCCAGGTGGAGGAGGCGAAGGCACGCGTTGCAGTCGCCAGCGCGCGCCTCGGCGCCGCCCAGGGTCGGCTCGAGCAGTACAGCTCCGGGGCCTCCGGCAGCGCGGGCTCGCGCCAGAACGCGTTCCAGGTTCGCGCCCCGTTCGCGGGAACGCTGGTCGTGGCGAGCGCCACCACGGGCGAGAGCGTCGAGGAGGGCAAGCTCCTCTTCACCGTCATCGACATGGAGCGAGTCTGGCTCCAGGCCCGGGTGTTCGAGCCCGACATCCCGAGGGTCGAAGGCGCGAAGAGTGCCTGGTTCACCGTCGAAGGGTACGAGGAGCCGTTCGAGGTGAACCAGAGCACGGGCAGGCTCGTGACCGTCGGTCGCGTCATCGACCCGCAGAGCCGAACGGTCCCGGTCATCTTCGAGCTGGCGAACCCCGGCGGAAGGCTGCGCATCGGTCAGTACGCCAAGGTCTACGTCGCCACGGGCGCGGCGCTGCGTGCGCTCGCGATCCCCGAGTCGGCGATCCTCGACGAGGGAGGCAAGCCCGTCGCCTACGTCCAGGTCGAAGGCGAGCGCTTCGAGCGCCGAGCCCTCGCTCTGGGGCCTCGCTCCCTGGGGTGGGTCGGCGTGCGCGAAGGGCTGAGAGCAGGAGAGCGAGTCGTCACCCGAGGCGCGTACGAGGTCAAGCTGACGGCCGCCTCGGGCGCCATCCCCCAGCACGGCCACGTGCACTGAGGCGAGCGCGCCATGTCATCGATGGATTCTGTCATCCGCTGGTCGCTCAAGAACCGCCTGTTCGTGGTGGTGGCGGCGACCGCTGTCTCGATCTACGGCGCGGTGAGCGCCTGGCGCATGCCGGTGGACGTGTTCCCCGACCTGACCGCCCCCACCGTGACCATCCTCACCGAGGCGCACGGGCTCGCGCCGCAGGAGGTCGAGTCGCTCGTCACCTTCCCGCTCGAGACCGCGGTCAACGGGGCGACCGGGGTGCGCCGCGTCCGCTCGGCCTCCGGTGTGGGCATCTCGGTGGTGTGGGTGGAGTTCGACTGGGGCACCGACATCTACATCGACCGGCAGATCGTCAATGAGAAGCTCCAGCTCGTCGCCGCGCAGATCCCGCCCGGCCTCGGGCCGCCGACCCTGGCGCCCATCTCGTCGATCATGGGGGAGATCCTCTTCCTGAGCGTGAAGAGCGACCGCCACTCGCCCATGGAGGTGCGCGACGCCGGGGACTGGGTCATTCGCAAGCGGCTCCTGTCCATCCCGGGCGTGGCCCAGGTCATCCCGATCGGTGGTGGCGTGAAGCAGCTCCAGGTGCTGGTCGCGCCCGAGAAGCTGCAAGCCTTCAACGTCAGCCTCGACGAGGTCATGGAGGCCCTGCGCGAGTCGAACGAGAACTCCAGCGGCGGCTTCCTCGTGCGAGGTGCCCAGGAGCAGCTCATCCGCGGCGTGGGGCGCATCGGGTCGAAGGAGGACGCCGAGCGTGCGGTGGTCGCGGTCCACGACGGCGTTCCCATCCTCGTGAGCCAGGTCGCGCAGGTCGTGGTCGGCCCAGGCATCAAGCGCGGCGAGGGCTCATCGAACGCGGAGCCCGCGGTCGTCATGGGCGTGCTCAAGCAGCCCGGGGCGAACACCCTCGAGCTCACCCAACGGCTGGACCAGAGCCTGGACGAGATCCAGAAGACGCTCCCGGAGGGGATGAAGATCGACCGGCAGCTCTTCCGCCAGTCCGACTTCATCTAGACCGCCATCCACAACGTGTCCGACGCCCTGCGCGACGGAGCGATCCTGGTGGCGATCATCCTCTTCCTGTTCCTGCTCAACGTGCGCACCACGCTCATCTCGCTCGCGGCGCTCCCCGTGTCGCTGATCGTCTCGGTGCTCGCCATGCGGGCGGCCGGCGTGACCATCAACACCATGACGCTCGGCGGGCTGACGATCGCCATCGGCGCCCTGGTGGACGACGCCATCATCGACGTCGAGAACGTCTTCCGCCGCCTCAGGGAGAACGGCGCGCGGCCGGACCCTCTGCGCCGGCCGTCGATCGAGGTGATCTACGAGGCCTCGCGCGAGGTGCGAGGCTCCATCGTCTTCGCGACCCTGATCGTCATGCTGGTGTTCGTGCCGCTCTTCTTCCTGTCGGGCGTCGAGGGCCGGCTGCTCTATCCGCTCGGCTTCGCCTACCTCGTCGCCATCTTCGCCTCGCTGGTGGTCGCGCTCACGCTCACGCCCGCCCTGTGCGCCTACGTGCTGCCGAAGGCAGGAGCCCTCCGGCACGGCGACAGCTTCCTGGTGCGCTGGCTCAAGAAGGCCTATCAGCCGACGCTGCGCGCCGCCCTCAAGCACTCGACCACGGTCATCGCCGCGTCGGTGGCCCTGCTCGCGGCCGCCCTCGTGCTCACCACGTTCCTGGGACGCACGTTCCTGCCCGACTTCAACGAGGGCTCGCTCACCTTGAGCGCCGTGACGTTGCCCGGGACCTCGCTCGACGAGTCGGATCGGCTCAACCGCCGGGTCGAGCAGGTGCTCCTCTCGTTCCCCGAGGTCGTCTCGACCGCGCGGCGGCAGGGAAGAGCAGAGCTCGACGAGCACGCCCAGGACGTCAACTCCGCGGAGATCGACGTGCGGCTGAGCATGCGCGAGCGCACCAAGGGAGAGCTCTTTGCGGCCCTGCGCAGCGAGCTGTCCACCGTCCCTGGAATGGTGATCATCATCGGCCAGCCTCTCTCGCACCGCATCGACCACATGCTCTCGGGGACGCGCGCGAACATCGCGATCAAGCTCTTCGGCGACGACCTCTACCAGCTGCGCTCCTCGGCCGAGGAGATCCGCAAGGTGATGGCGAAGGTCGACGGCGCGGTCGACGTCTCCGTGGAGCAGCAGGTGGACATCCCCCAGCTTCAGATCAAGTTCGATCGCGACCGCATCTCCCGCTACGGCCTGCGGACCGGCGAGCTCGCCGAGATCGTCGAGACCGCCTATGCGGGCCACAAGGTGTCGCAGGTGCACGATTGCCAGCGCACCTACGACGTGGTGGTGCGCTTCCCGGACGAGCACCGACGGGACCCCGAGGCCATCGGCAACACCCTCGTCGACACGCCGGTCGGAGCCAAGGTGCCGCTCAAGATGCTCGCGAGCATCCGTGAGGACACCGGCCCCAACATGATCACGCGCGAGAACGCGCAGCGGAAGATCGTGGTGATGGCCAACGTCGGCGGGCGGGACCTCCGGAGCGTCATCGACGACATCCGGGGGGGGATCGAGCGCGAGGTGAAGCTGCCGCAGGGCTACTACGTGGTCTACGGCGGGCAGTTCGAGAGCGAGAGCGACGCCACCCGGACCATCACGGTCCTCGGCTTGCTCGTCATCGCCGGCATCTTCCTGCTGCTGTTCCTGGCCTTCCGGTCGGTGCGCAGCGCCCTGCTCATCATGGTCAACCTGCCGCTCGCGCTGATCGGCGGGGTCATCGCGGTGTTCCTGGGCGGCGGCGTCTTGAGCGTCGCCTCGCTGGTCGGGTTCATCACGCTGTTCGGCATCGCCACCCGCAATGGCATCATGATGCTCTCGCACTACGAGCACCTGCAGAGAGAAGAGGGTGTCCCCTTCCACGAGGCGATCGAGCGTGGCTCCTTGGAGCGGCTGTCGCCCATCCTCATGACCGCGCTCTGCGCCGGGTTGGCCCTGATCCCGCTCGTGCTTGCCGGCGACGAGCCGGGCAACGAGATCCAGGCGCCCATGGGCGTGGTCATCCTCGGCGGGCTGCTCTCCTCGACCGCCCTCAACATGCTGGTCGTGCCCGCCCTCTACGCACGGTTCGCGCGCGAGGAGGCCAGCGAGCCTCACGACGAGGCGATGGGGAACCAGAGGCCGGCCTCGACCTAGCCCGCGACGCCTGCGCTCGCTCTCGCTCTCGGCACGTGCATCCCTTCTGGTTGTTGCGTTGTTGCTCGGCGCGGTGCTCTGGTCACACTCGCCTGCCTTGAGCCTGCACCGGGATGCTTGCACTGGAGGCAATGACGCCTCGAGCACCCGCACCGTCAAGCCTGGCTGGCGCGCATCCGGTCAATTCGATGGGCGAGTGAGCCACTCTGACCGAGTCGCGCGCGATAGCGCGCGGATTTGCGCCGAAATCCCATTGGCTCGGAAGGTGCTTGGTCAACAGGAGGAGGTTTCCTGATGACGGTCCTTGCCACCGGGACACCGCGGCCCAGCGTCTTGGCAGCGAACCCGCGAAGGGAAGCGAGCTCATGATCGCCGTGCGCCGGGCCGAGGCGCGCCACCTCAGCCGACTCGGCAAGACGGAGGTATGGCACACGTTCAGCCCGGAGGACCGGACGGACGCGCTGGCCGATGGCTTCGGCAGCCTCGAAGTCTTCGACGAGGACCGGGTTGCGCCGGGCGCGCGCGTCCCGGGCCACGTGCATCTCGACGTCGAGATCGTCACCTACGTCTGCGAGGGCGGACTCGCGTACCAGGACTCCATGGGCCGCTCCGGCGTGATCCGCGCCGGCGAGTTCCAGCGGATCACGGCCGGACGCGGAATCCACTGCCGTGAGAGGAATGCCTCGCGAGCCGACTGGGCGCACGTCTTCCAGCTCTGGCTGCGTCCCGCCGAGCGCGGGCTCGCTCCCGGACACGAGGTGAAGCGCTTCAGCGCAGCTCAGCGGCGGGGCTGGCTATGCCTCGTCGCCTCGCCAGACGCTCGCAGAGGATCGCTGCGCATCCACCAGGACGCGTTGCTCTACTCGGCGATGCTAGACCCGGGGCAGCACGTGGCTCACGAGCTCGGGCAGGGCCGGAGCGCATGGCTCCACCTCGTGCGAGGGGAGGCGACGCTGGGCGAGCTCGTCCTGACCACGGGTGACGGCGCCGGCGTCACGGCCGAGCGCGCGGTCTCGCTCACGGCCATGGAGGAGACCGAGCTCCTCTTCCTCGACCTCGGCGAACGGCAGTCTTCCACGAAAGAGGTGCCCGATGACCAGCCCACGATGCCCCGGTCCGGATGCCGAGCGGTCCCGGCGTCGCGCAACCGTTGCATCGGCCGAGCGTGAGCTCTCGCTCCTTCCCCGGCAGGAGGCAACTGACGACGGCAAGGGGACGACCAGCGCGCATGCCGCATCCTGGGCCGACCTGGTCGGGCAGCTCGCGCTGAGCCCGGACCTCGAGGTGCGCGAGTGCCCTATCTGCAGCCACATCGGCCTGCGCGCGGTCACGATCTGCGCCTACTGCTGCAAGAAGCTGACGGCGCCCGCCGGACTCGATGGCGCCGTCGGCTAGCGAAAGCGGAGCCATCCGCGCTCCAGAGGGCTCGCTCGCTGCGAGCGTCACCCTCGCGACCGGGGGCGGTGCTGCCGCCGCGCCCGAGTCGGTCGACCTGCTCGACGGAGGCGGGCAGGCCTATCCGCGCATGCTCGCGGCCATCGCTCGGGCGCAGACGAGCGTCCACCTCGAGGTCTATGGCTTCGCCGCGTCAGGCGTGGGTGCGCGCTTTGTCCTGGCGCTGGGGCAGGCTGCCCGCCGGGGCGTGAAGGTGCAGGTCACCATCGACGGCTGGGGTTCGGCCCGCGGCGGTCGCGCGGTGGCGGTCGCCCTGCGCGAAGCAGGCTGCGCCGTCCGCATCTACAACCGCCTGCTGGCGACGCTGGTGGGCCGCGTCGGCCGCAATCATCGCAAGGTCCTGCTGGTCGACGACGAGGTTGCCTTCCTCGGGGGGATCAACATCGGCGACGAGAACCTGGGCGAGGGCGTGCGGCCCGGCTGGGCCGACCTGGCTCTCGAGATCCGCGGGCCGCAGTGTGCGCGCTTGGGCGAGATGATCCGCCTTGAGCCGCAGCACCCGGTCGACAGCTCGCTGCGCCTTCACCTCTCCGGCCTCGGAGGCGGATGGCGCCTGCGCCGGCGCTACCTCAAGGCGTTCGCGCGTGCGCGGCATC
>JACRCT010000888.1 GCA_016218885.1 Deltaproteobacteria bacterium
GGCTACCATTGCTGTTTCAATAGTAGCCGTTGGTAGCCCCCACCGACAAGGTGGTTACTGGATTTAGTGTTTTGTTATCTCGACTAGCATGCCAAGCTTTCTCCAGAAGTAGATCTAGGTCATCAAAGTGCTTCACAAACGCCGAGTGCTGCTCGGGCAACTGCGCTGGCCAAGCGTGCCAGTAGCCCATCGGGCGCGAGGTCTTGGGCAGATTGGGAAGGCTAAGCGAGGCCCTGCTTGACTGGCTCGCTCAGCTCGGCGACCCCTCCGGAGCCATCCGCTCGACCAGCTCCAGCAGCTCGTGGGCCTCGAACGGCTTCGCCAGGAACTCGGCGCCGTACTTGATCGCGTCGGTGACCAGCATCCTCGGATCCGCCTTCCCGGAGATGAACGCGAAGGGCACGTCGCACTGCCGGGTGTCGCGCAGGGCCGCGATGAACGCCCGCCCGTCCATGCGCGGCATCTCCACGTCGGCCAGGACCATCGCGTAGCCCGAGAGGTCCACCCGCAGCGCCTCGATGGCCGACGAGAGCCCCACCGGCTCGAAGCCGGCACCCTCCAGGATCTCGGTGATGAGGGCCAGCTGCAGGTGGTCATCGTCGACGACCAGCACACGCCGCTTCGCCATGGACGCTCCGATTCGCGGCGGCCCGCCGCTTTGTCCCCGCCAAGTTGTGACCCAGGTTACAGCGTGCCGGCCACGCCGACCGCGGAAAACTTCAGCGTCAGCGGATTATTCCGCGCGGGACGCGAACAGTTCATCTGGACGTGGTCGCCGCAAGCCGTGGCATTGACTGCGGAAACTGAGCCAGCGCGCATGGCAGCTCCGGCGTCCGCGGTGAGCCAGACGTCCCCCCGCCTCGAGCAAGATGGGGATCGTCCCAGTCGCGCGTCCGGCCTCCCCGCGCCGGACTCGCCCAGAAGCCGCCAGCTTCGCCTCCGGCCACGCCGCCAGCATGCCGCACGGGTTCGCCGAGGCTGCCGGGGCGGCTCGGTCGCCGGTCTTCGACGGACTGGCCTTCGCGGGTTCCTGCGAGCCCTGTCTGCCCGCGCCGGAGCGGCTGGTGGGGCTGCCACGGGTCGAGGCCGGGCCGGCTTCCCCGAGGATTGGGCGCCGTGAAAGCGCCTGCTCCAGGACTCTGCTGACCGGACGAACCTCGGGGAACCAGAGGCCTACACCGGGACTCCGTACACCGGCCCCTTGCCCTCTTCGGGCTCCTCGTCGTCGCGGACCAGGCGCATGGTGTTCGAGCGGAACGAGTGGGCCTCGTCCGGGAACTCGCCTGCCTTGACCTCGCCCAGGTACTGCTGCGCCGCACTGGTGATGACCTGGAACAGCTCGGCGTAGCGCTTGAGGAACTTGGGCTGGAAGTCCGGGTTCATCCCCAGCGCGTCGTAGCAGACCAGCACCTGCCCGTCGGAGTGCGGCCCCGCCCCGATGCCGATGGTGGGGATGCTGAGCTCGCGGGTGATCTCCCGCGCCAGCTCCAGCGGGATTCCCTCCAGGACCATCGCGTAGGCGCCCGCCTCCTGCAGGGCCTGGGCGTCGGCCAGGAGCTTGCGCGCCTTCTGCTCGTCCCTGCCCTGGATGACGTAGCCGCCCATCTTGTGCACCGACTGCGGCGTCAGCCCGATGTGCCCCATCACCGGGATGCCTGCCCGGACGATGCGCTCGACGGTCTCGGCGAACTCCACGCCGCCCTCGAGCTTGATGGACTCGGCGCCGCCCTCGGCCACCAGGCGGCCGGCGTTCTTCACGGCCTCCTCACAGCTGGCCTGGTAGCTCATGAAGGGCATGTCGCCCACCACGTGCGCCCGCCGAGCGGACCGGCTCACCGCGCGGCAGTGGTAGACCATCTGCTCCATGGTCACCGGTAGCGTGGACTGCTCGCCCTGGATGACCATCCCCAGCGAGTCGCCCACCAGCAGCATGTCGACGCCCGCCGCGTCGAAGATGCGCGCGAACGCCGTGTCGTAGGCGGTGAGCATGGCGATCTTCTCGCCTGCCTGCTTCATCTTCCGGAGCGTGTTGACGGTGACCTTGGGCTGCATTCCCTGCTCCCGGCTCCGGGCAAAAAAATACCCGGCTGGCTTGCGTTCTCCGCACAGGCCCCCGGGCAGGGGCGCACCACGCGCCCCGACTCGACCCGTCCCGGTCCCCGGAGGGATCCGTGCGGTTGCTGCTATGTCGTCCTGCGCTGCAGCGTCGCGGTCGGCCGGCCCTGTCCGATCCACGCGCTCTCAATCGACTGAACAAACGGTAACCCGGCCCGGCTCGGCTTGCCAAGAGCCCGAGCCGACCGGATGGGGGCTGCGCTCCCTACTCGAATGACTCGCACTCGTAGGAGTGCCCGGGCTGAGCGACGAAGGTGTGTTCGGTGAGCGTGGAACTGGGCGTGTTGAAAAAGAGGATGACCGTGTTCGTGGTCAGGTCCCGGCAGGCCGTGTCGTGGGAGTGGCCGAGGAAGCCGTACACCATCTTGACCGTCTGAAACGCCCCGACCGTCTCTGAGGTGGCCGGCACCCCGTCGTAGTAGAGCCAGAACTGCTCGAACTCGCACACGAAGCCGACGAAGGTCAGGTTGGCCGGCTGATCCAGGACGCAGCTGCCTGCCCCGTCGCAGACCTGGCCTGCGCCGCAGGGGGTCCTCGCAGGCGCGCTCCCGCCGTCGACGCAGGTCTGGGCACCCGCCGCTCCGCCGGGACAGGCGGTCGTCCCGGTCTTGCACGGCTGGCCGGGGTTGGTGGAGCAGACCTGGCCCGCGACACAGGCCGGGACGCAGGAGGTGAACGTGTACGAGCCGCTCAGGACGCCGTTGGTGCAGGTCCGGGTCTGGGCGATCGAGGCGCAGTCGGCGTCGGCCGCGGCGCTGTAGGCCGTCCCGCTGAACCCGCTCGCGACATCACCCCAGGGCGTCCCGGCGCAGCCGGCGGTGCAGCTCGTCGCGGTGTAGCTGCCGCTGAGGGTCCCCGCGGTGCACGTCCGCGTCTCGCTCGCGCACGGGCCCGCCGGGGTGGCCGACGCGTAGGCCGTCCCGCTGTACCCGCTCGCGACGTTGCCCCAGGGCGTCGCGGTGCAGCCCGCCGTGCAGGCGGTCACCGTGTAGCTGCCGCTCAGCGTCCCGTTGTTGCAGGTCCGGGTCTCGCTGACGCAAGCGCCGCTCGGATTCGCAGAGGCATAGGCCGTGTTCCCGTCGCCGCTGGCCACGTTGCCCCAAGGCGTTCCGGTGCAGCCCGCGGCGCAGCTGGTCGCGGTGTAGCTGCCGCTCATCGTCCCGGCCGTGCAGGTCCGGGTCTCTCCCACGCACGGCCCGGTCGGGCTCGCCGAGGCGTAGGCGGTGTTGCTGTACCCGTTGGCGACCGTGCCCCAGGGCGTCCCCGTGCAGCCCGTGGCCGCGCAGGTCTTGCCGTCGCCCACCCAGCCGCCGTTGCAGACGCAGTTGAAGGACGTGCAGGAGGCATTGGCGTCGCAGTCGCCAGCGCCATTGCAGTTGCCCGGCACGCACACCCCGCCCCCGCAGACCTTCCCGGCGCCGCAGAGGCCGTTGTCCGTCACGTCCACGCAGGCCACGCAGTCGTTCGCCTTGCACACCTTGCCGCCCGAGCAGTCGGCCCCGGAGTGGCAGGTGCCGGTCACGCACGCCCCGCCCACGCAGATCTTCCCGCCGCCGCACATCGGGTCGTCGGTCACGTCGGTGCACGCGACACACGAGTTCGACTTGCACACCTTGCCGTTGGAGCAGCCGCTGGTCGCGTGGCAGTCGCCCGCAGCGCAGGCTCCGCCCACGCAGAGCTTCCCCGCTCCGCAGAGCGCGTCGTCCGCGGGATCCGCGCAGGCCACGCAGAGGTTGGCCTTGCAGACCTTGCCGGAGAGGCAGTCCCCGGTCGCGTGGCAGTCGCCCGTGACACAGACCCCTCCCGAGCAGA
>JACRCT010000871.1 GCA_016218885.1 Deltaproteobacteria bacterium
CCTCGGCGCACCGACTAAGCGTGGACTGCGCAGGCCGGCGGGTGGAGATCGTCTCGTGATCGTGGCAGTGAGCCAGCGTGTCGACCAGGTTCCTGGCCGCAACGAGCGGCGCGATGCGCTGGATCAGCGCTTCGGCGCATGGTTGCTTGCCGGCGGTCTCTGGCCTGTGCCTGTGCCAAACGCGCTCGGCGGCACCCCCGGCTCCGTCGAAGCCTGGCTTCGTGCCGTGCACGCGGCGGGGGTTGTCCTCTCGGGGGGCAACGACCTCGGCGAGTCGCCCGAGCGTGACGAGACCGAGCGTCGCCTGATTGCGTGGGCGCAGGCCCGGAGCGCTCCTCTCTTGGGGGTCTGCCGCGGGATGCAGATGCTTGGGGTCTGCGCCGGCGCCCAGTTGGTCCCGGTGCGGAATCACGCGGGGACCCGCCACTCCCTTACAGGGCTGCCGGGCGAGGTGAACAGCTTCCACAACTTCGCTCTGGCAGAATGCCCGCCCGGCTACTCGGTCGTCGCCCGGGCGATGGACGGGGGGCTTGAGGCCGTTCGTCACGACTCGTTGCCTTGGGAGGGGTGGATGTGGCATCCCGAGCGCGAGCAGGAGTTCACCCCGGCGGACATCGCTCGGCTGCAGGCTGTGTTCGCCAAGACCGTCACTCAGGAGCGACCATGAGAGCCATCATCCTCGCGGCGGGACGCGGCAGTCGCATGAAAGGTCTGACCGAAGAGCGACCCAAGTGCTTGGTGGAGTTCCGGGGCAAGGCCCTGCTCGAGTGGCAGCTGGCCGCGCTCCGAGGCGCCGGGCTCACTGAGATTGCGATTGTCACCGGCTACCGCCGCGAGCTGCTGGCTGACCGGGGCCTCACCGAGTTTCACAACTCCCGCTGGGCCGAGACCAACATGGTCTCGTCGCTGGAGTGCGCGGGCAAGTGGCTGCTGGAGGAGCCGTGCGTCGTGAGCTACTCGGACATCTTCTACCACTCGAGCGCTCCTTCCTCCCTGATGAGGTCGAGCGCCGCGCTCGCGGTCACCTTCGACCCGAACTGGAGGAGGCTCTGGGAGGCTCGGTTCGCAGATCCCCTCACGGACGCAGAGACTTTTCGGCTGAGTGCCGCGGGGACCGTCACCGAGATCGGCAATCGGCCCAAGACCATCGAGGAGGTTCAAGGGCAGTACATGGGTCTCCTCCGGTTCGCCCCAGAGGGATGGCGGGAGGTGGTTCGAATCCGAGAGTCCCTTTCGAAGGAAGTCCGAGACCGCATGCACATGACTGGTACGCTGCAGCTCGTCATCGCCCAGGGCCGTGTCCCTGTGGCTGCGGTCGCCTATTCGGACGTGTGGGGCGAGTTCGACAGCCTGGAGGATATCGAGGCCCACCAGTCGCAGAAGTCCATTCCGGAGGACCACCAATGAGCGCACTCACCGCTGTGAGTTCCCGAGTGAAGGCCTACCGTCGGAGGCTCGGTTCGAGCACACGCCTCCTGTTTGGAGTCTACCTCCCAGTAAAGGATCGGCTGCGGTGCATCAAGGACCCGCGGCTCCTGCTCCTTCACCGGCGACTTGCCCGGCACCTCGCGCGCCAGAAGGCCGAGTGGAAGCACGCGTATACGTATAACTACTACTATCAAGGCTTCGAGAGGATTGGTATCGGCGGGGCCAAGCCGAGCGAACGCAGGCTTGAGCACTATCAGATTCTGGAGTACCTCAAGCCGAGCCACCGGGTGCTTGACATCGGCAGCAACTGTGGATTCTTCGCTCTCAACCTGGCTCGCTACGTCGCGTCAGTCGAGGGGATCGAGTTGAACCCGCATCTCAACCGCATCGCCTGCGACACCCGTGACTGGCTGGGGATTCGGAACGCGACCTTCCGCACAGCGGACTTCGTGGCAGAGCCGTTGCGCGAGTCGTATGACATCGTGTTCTCGCTATCGAATCACCACACCATCGATGGCAACCTCAGCGTCGGCTTTGGCGCATACATTCAGAAGATCTTCGACCACATGTCTCCGGGAGGCATGCTGTTCTTCGAGAGCCACAACGTCTGGGGTGACGGGAAGCTTGGGCCGGGGGACGACAGCGACCTGGACGCCAAGTTCGACATCGCCGAGCAGTACTTCGAGTTGGTCAAGCACAAGATGGTTCGGTGCTTCTACCCCAGCGCCGATATCGACAAGCTGTTTATCGTACTGCGGCGGCGTCCCGCCCGCGACCCGTCGGCGAGGAGACGGCTGACGTTGGAGGCCGCAAGGAAGAGTTACCAGTATGTCTGCTTTGAAGCCCAGCCCCATGGGTAAGTGGGCTTGGTCCGAGGCAGCGCCCGAGCCGGTGCACGTCACCTTCTCCGAAGGGGACCGCGCCGCGATTCGATTCTGGTGGGTCACCAACATTCCGACTCCGTACCGGAACTTCACGTTCGAGCGGATGCATGCGCTCCTTCCCGGCCTGGGCATCGACTTTCGGGTGCTGTTCATGTCGTGGACTGAGCCTCGAAGGACTTGGAGGTTCACGCGGGACGACCTGCGATTCCCAGCGCTGGTCTATCGTGGGGTGCATCCCACCGTGGCTGGAGTATTCCTCCACTTCAACCCTGGGCTCCTATTCGACCTCCGGCGGGGAGCACCGGACGCAGTGATGATCGGCGGGTACTCCTCGCCTACTCATGCGTTGGCTGCCTTTTCGGCTCATTCCCGCACCGCCACTATCCTCGGGGTCGAGACAAACCCCGAGTCCGAGCATCGGCGGCGCGGTCCGGCGCGCTGGCTCAAGCGGGCCGTGATGTCCCGCTACGATGCCTACCTGGTTCCGCAGTCGCGCTCGCGCGACTTCGTGGTGTCGCTGGTGCCCGAGGCGGCCCGACGTCCGTTTCTCGACTTCCCCAATCTCATCGACCCGGCTGTGTTCAGGGATGGTGTGGCGACCGCGCGGTCCCGACGGCTTTCGTTGCGCGAGCGGCTCGGGGTCAAGCAGGACGATCAGCTCTGGTTTCTGCCGGCCAGGCCTTCGCCGGAAAAGGGAATAGGGCCGTTTCTCGACTCGCTTCGCGGCCTGCAAGGCGTGCGCTTGGTCATCGCGGGCGATGGGCCGCTCAGGGGGGAGCTCGAGCGTCGGATCGTCGCCGAGGCGCTTCCCGCCGTCTTCTTCGGCGACGCGACTCAAGCCGAGATGGTCGATCTCTACGCCGCTGCCGACCTGTTTGTGCTTCCCTCCATTCAGGACGCGTCTCCGCTCACCGCCATCGAGGCTAGCGCGGCTGGGCTTCCCCTCCTGCTGAGCCACA
>JACRCT010000869.1 GCA_016218885.1 Deltaproteobacteria bacterium
ACGTGCCCGCGCCCATCGAATAGGCGCGCATGAAGAGCAGGAACAGGCCCGCTGCGCCCAGAGTCTGCATGCCGCTCTGGTACTCCGAGTGCAGCTGCCGGGCGACCTCCGGCAGCTCTCCCGCCCGCGAGGCAAGCGAGCCGACGATGAGCAGGAAATGCGTGACCAGGAAGACCAGGAAGATCGGCGTGAGCGCCTTCACCGACTCTTTGACCCCGCGCAGATTGAGCACCACCAGCACCCCGATGGCGGCGAACTCCAGCGGCAGCTTCAAACCCGCTGCCGTCGGAGGCAGGAAGCTGAATACCGCCTCCGCGCCTGCCGCCACTGAGATGGTGATCGTGAGCACGTAGTCGATGATCAGCGCCGAGCCCGAGACCACACCCGCTGGCGCCCCCAGCAGCTTTCCCGCCACCACGTAGCCACCGCCGCCAAAGGGGAAGCGCTCGATGATTCGGCTGTACGAGAGCGCGATGACGAAGACCGTGAACGCAGTCGCGAGCGCCATGGCGACCGCCAGGAAGCGGTGCTCGCCGAGCGCCTTGAAGGCCTCCTCCGGTCCGTACGCAGAGGACGACAAGCCATCTGCCCCCAGCCCGACCCACGCCAGGAACGCGATGAGGGAGATGGTATGGAAGACGTTGGGATCGTCGATGGTGCGCGGTCGCCCGACCAGGACCCGCCATAGGCGCTTGACCAGCGGGGTCTGACCCCGCCCCAGCGGTAGCTCGCCATTCTCGGACATGGGTGCTCTCCTCGACGCCGACGGGGTTAGCTGACGGGCTCGGGCCAGGAAGGCTGCCCTATGCTCGACCGAGGGCCGAGCGATTCGCCCCAACAGACCGGGTCCCCCGCTCCCGCAGCTCGACCACGGGATTGGGCGGCGAGCCTTGATACCCGCGGCGCAGACCTTCGGCAATTGCCTGGCGTCGGGCCGGAGCGGGGGCCCTGCATCCTGCAGGACATGGGAATGGCGACCCTGCAATCTGCAGGAATCGGCCACAATATGGGCGCCGAGCCCTCTCGAAGAGAACGTGCCGGAGCGACGGCCCGGGAGCTGCAACCCCGTCCGGGTAAGGAGTTCGGAACGTGAACGAGATCCAATCGACCGAGCGGGCGCCAAGCCCAGGCACTGGCCTGCGTGTGCTCGTCGTGGACGACGAGAAGAACATCCGCACGACGCTCGCGATGTGCCTGGAGACCATGGGCTGCCAGGTCCGCGCCGTCGCCACCGCGGAAGCGGCGATCGTCGAGGTGGAGCGCGGCGCCTTCGACATCGCCTTCGTCGACCTGCGCCTGGGCGCCGCCAGCGGCCTCGACCTGCTCCAGCGGCTGCTGGCCCTGCGCGGCGACCTGGCGGCCGTGATGATCACCGCGTACGCCACTGTCGACACCGCCGTGGAGGCTCTCCAGAGAGGGGCGGTCGACTATCTACCCAAGCCCTTCACGCCTGCGCAGATCCGCCATCTGGTGGAGCAGATCCAGAGCCGGCGACTGCTGAGCCGGCGTGTCGGCGAGCTGGAGGAGTTGGTCGCCGCCGAGGTCCCGGAGGTCGACCTGCAGCCCGCGTCGCCTCGAATGAAGGCGACGCTGGAGACGCTGGCCCGCGCCGCGGCCGCTCAGACGCCCATCCTGCTGCGAGGCGAGAACGGAACCGGAAAGGGCGTCCTCGCCCGGCTGGTGCACGCCCAGAGCCCGCGCCGCGGCGGTCCCTTCGTGACGGTGAACTGTCCCACCCTCTCCGAGGAGCTCCTCGCGAGCGAGCTGTTCGGCCACGTGCGCGGCGCATTCACCGGCGCCGTGCGCGACCAGCCGGGCCGCGTCGAGGCCGCCGAGGGCGGCACCCTCTTCCTCGACGAGATCGGCGAGATCAGCCCCGGCCTGCAGGCCAAGCTGCTGCGCTTCATCCAGGAGCGCCAGTTCGAGCGCGTGGGCGAGACGCGAACGCGCCGCGCCGACGTGCGAATCCTCGCCGCCACCAACCGCGACCTCGAGGCCGACGTGAAGGCCGGCCGCTTCCGCGAGGACCTGCTCTTCCGCCTCAATGTGATCGAGGTGACCGTGCCGCCCCTGCGCGATCGCCCGGAGGACATCCTGCGCCTCGCGCGGGGCTTTCTGGCCTTCTTCTCGCGCGCAGCCAATCGCCTGGCCCCGGAGCTGACCTCCGCCGCCGAGGAGGCCCTGCTCGCCCACCGCTGGCCGGGGAACGTCCGTGAGCTGCGAAATGCGATGGAGCGGGCCGTCATCCTCATGCCGTCGCGGGTGATAGGCCCGGAGATCGTTCGCGGCCACCCGAGCCCACCTCCATCAGGCCCCAGCCTCGGCGGCGATGTCTCCCTCGAGGAGCTCGAGCGCGAGCACATCGAGCGCGTCATCGAGCGCGTACCGACCCTCGAGGAGGCGGCGCGGGTCCTGGGCATCGACTCCTCGACGCTGTGGCGCAAGCGCCGCAAGTTCGAGGGCGGCGCCGACTAGGTCGGCTTCTCCCCGACGGCCGCCGTCGGCAGCTCGAACCAGAAGGTCGCCCCATGCCCGGGCTCGCTCTGGACGCCGATGCGGCCTCCGTGCGCCTCGACGACCTCCTTGGCGATGGCCAGCCCCATGCCCGCCGAGCCGCCATGGCGGCCGGGCACTCGGAAGAAGCGATCGAAGACGCGCTCGAGATACTCCGGCGGGATACCCTCCCCGGTGTCGGCGACCGCGAAGCGCACCACGCCCTCGCGCTGCTGTGCGGACACGGTGATGCGGCCGCCCTCGGGCGTGTGCCGCAGCCCGTTGGTGAGGAGGTTGGAGAAGACCGCCTTCACCCGCTCGGCGTCGACCACCACGCGCGGAAGCGAGGGCATGACCTCGGCCTCCACCTCCAGGTGCTTCTGGCGCGACTTCGGCACGCCGCTGCACAGCGCGTGCGCGGCTTCGGTCTGGCCG
>JACRCT010000870.1 GCA_016218885.1 Deltaproteobacteria bacterium
ACGAGGCCCCGGTGGTCACCGCCTTCGCCCTCTCCGGCGGCGACTTCTCCTCCTCCACCAGCGCCACCGTCACCTCCACCCTCACCGGCACCCCCACCGAGATGTGGATCTCCGGCGACGTGGCTGCGGTGGCGGGCGGCGCTCCCAACTCCTGGGTCACCTACGCCGCCAGCAAGGCCATCACCCTCACCTCCATCGACGGGCGCAAGACCGTCAACGTGCTCTTCCGCGACGCCGCGGGGAACCAGACCTCGACCTCCTCCGACGCGGTGACCCTCGACACCGTCGCCCCCGCCGGCTACCTCGTCGTCGCCGGCGGCGCCGAGTACACCACCTCCACCTCGGTGGCCCTGGCCATCACCGCCATCGACAGCAACGGCGCGACCCTGATGAAGCTGGGCAACGACTCCGCCCCCGACTGCTCCGCCGCCGCCAGCTACGTGGCCTTCTCCGCCTCCGTCTCCGCCCACACCCTCCCCTCGACCGAAGGCGGCCACACCGTCCACGTCTGCCTCAAGGACGCCGCCGGCAACTTCACCGCCACCGCCCTGGGCGACGCCATCGCTCTGGACTCCAGCGACCCCTCCGGCACGGTGGTCATCAACTCCGGCGCCGCCTCCACCACCAGCGCCGACGTCAACCTGGCCTTCACCGGAACCACCGCCGGCGTGACCCAGATGCGGGTCTCCAACTCCGCCTTGACCTGCAACCTGGTGACCGACTGGGTGCCCTACCAGTCGGCCCTCTCCCACCGCCTCTCCTGTGCCTCGGGCAACACCTGCACCGTCTACGCCTGCCTCAAGGACCCCTCGGGCCGCGTCTCCGCCCTGCTCTCGGACACCATCGACTTCGACAACGAGGCCCCGGTGGTCACCGCCTTCGCCCTTTCCGGCGGGGACTTCTCCTCCTCCACCAGCGCCACCCTCACCTCCACCCTCACCGGCACTCCCAGCGAGATGCTGATCTCCGGCGACGTCGCCGCGGTCTCGGGCGGCTCACCCAATGCCTGGGTCCCCTACGCCGCGAGCAAGGCCATCACCCTCACCTCGATCGACGAGCGCAAGACGGTCAACGTCGTCTTCCGCGACGCCGCTGGCAACCTGACCTCGACCTACTCCGACTCGGTGACCCTCGACACCGTCGCCCCCACCGGCTACCTCGTCGTCGCCGGCGGCGCCGAGTACACCACCTCCACCTCGGTGGCCCTGGCCATCACCGCCATCGACGCCAACGGCGCCACCCTGATGAAGCTGGGCAACGACTCCGCCCCTGACTGCTCCGCCGCCGCCAGCTACGTGGCTTTCGCCGCCTCCGTCTCGGCCCACACCCTCCCGGCGACGCCGGGGCAGCGTTCCGTCTACGCCTGCCTCAGGGACGCCGCGGGCAACTACACCGCCACGGCGTTCAGCGACGCGATCACTCTGGACTCCAGCGACCCCACCGGTACGGTGGTCATCAACTCCGGCGCGGCGGCGACCACTGTGCCCGACGTCACGGTTGCCATCTCCGGCGTCCCCGCGGATGTGGCGTGGATGAAGATCGGCAACTCCTCCTTGACCTGTTCGGCGGTGACCGACTGGACCGCCTTTGCCCTCTCCTCGCCCTGGCACCTCTCCTGCGCCTCAGGCACGCCGACCTGCACCGTCTATGTCTGCCTCAAGGACGCGGCGGGACGACTCTCAAGCGCGCTCTCGTCCTCCATCGCCTACGATGCCGACCCACCCGCGGTTTCCTCCTTCGCCATCTCCGCTGGGGACTACACCAACACCATCACCGGCGCTCTGGCCATCAGCGCTACCGGAACGACCCGCATGCGGGTCTGGGGCGACCTCGATCCATCCACGGGCGTGAAGGGGGCCCCGCCCAACACGTGGATCGCCTTCGACGCTGCGCCTGCCATCCGCTACTCGGCGGGTGACGGCCTGAAGATTCTCAGCGCCCAGTTCTCCGACGATGCCGGCAACCTCACCTCGGTCTACACCGACACCACCACGCTCGACCGCGTGGCCCCCACCGGAACCGTGAGCATTGGCGGGGGCGCGACCTACACCACCTCGTCCACCGTGTCGGTCGCCTTCACGGGCTCGGACGATCGCTCCACCACGGCCCAGTTGCTGATGAAGAATGCCAACGACGCCGCGCCCGACTGCTCGATCGCCAGCGGTTACTCCGCCTTCGCCGCTTCCGTGGCGAACTGGGGACTGATCAGCACGGACGGTTCCCACAGCGTCCACATGTGCCTCAAGGACGCAGCGGGCAACTACACCGCCGTGCCGGCCAGCGACTCGATCACCCTCGACAGCACTCCGCCCACGCCCCACGCGACGACGCCCATCGTCGCCACCGGCAAGCGCTTGGATCTCTCGGGCAGCGACGTCGACGACACGTCGGCCACCTACAAGGCCGACGTGGTGCTGACGCTGCGGGCCACCGGGGCAACCCGGGTGGCGGTCTCGAACACCGCCCCCTCCTGCGCCTCGGCTACCTTCAGCCCGGCCACCTTCACCGCGGGCGTCGCCACCGTCAGCGGCCATCAACTGACCAGCGGGACGGGGACCAAGACCGTCTACGTCTGCTTCGCTGACGACGCGGGCAACTACACCTCCTCGCCCTCGAGCACGACGATCTACCTCGACCAGTCCGCGCCTACCGGCCTGGCCTTCAACATCGGCGCGGGAACCGACTACGTCACCGCCTCGCCGGTAGGGCTGACCGGCATCACCTGCGCAGACGAGTCAGCGGCCGGTCTGACCCGCTACATGCGCTTCAGCAACTGCTCCAACGTCGGCGGCGGCGCAGGCTGCAACAGCATCGGCTGGACCGCGCTCGCCTCCAGCTACGCCAGCTGGAGCCTGACCCCCAACGACGGCTCCAAGGTCGTCTTCATGCAGGTGCGCGACTACGCAGGAAACGTGGCGGTAGCAGTGGTATCGGCGGTGACGCTCGACTCGACGGCCCCGCAGACCCCCTCGGTGGTGATCGACAACGGCGCCCTGGTGACCAGCAGCGACACCGTGAACCTGGTGCTCTCCGCGGCCGATGCCCTCTCGGGGATCTCCGAGATGTACCTCTCGCGCAACGGCACCTTCACCGACAACACCTGGGAGACCTTCGTCACGACCAAGAGCTTCGACATCAACGGAAGCTCCACCTCGTCGGAGAGCCGAACCGTCTACTTGCGGGTGCGCGACCTGGCCGGCAATACCTCGGGGACCGGCACCGACACGATCGTGGTCGACCTGCACGCGCCCACCCTCTCCGCGGTGTCCATCAACGCCGCGGCCGCACGGACCTCGAGCACCATGGTCTCGGTGGTCGTGACCGCCACCGACACCGGGGCAGGGACGCTGGCCGAGGTGATGCTCTCGGAGGACGCGGCCTTCGCGGGCGCGAGCTGGACCAGCGCCGTCTGGACCGGCATTACCCCGAAGACCACTACCCGCAGCTTCACCCTCAGCTCTCAGAACGAGGAGAAGACGCTCTACGTGAAGGTGCGCGACGCCGCGCTACGCGAGTCGTCGAGCCTGAGCGACCAGATCGTCCTGGACACCCAGGCCCCCACGATCCAGTCGTTCACCACCAGCACCCCCTTCCCGAGCGGCAGCAACCCGCTCAACACCACCTTCGCGATCTCCGCGACCGACAACATGAGCCCCACCGCCAGCCTGATGATGTGCCGGCACCTCAACTCGCCCCTCAACTGCACCTCTTCATGCAGCTCCTGGGTCAGCTGGAGCGCGTCGCCGACCTGGGCCTTCACGCTCAATTCTGGCGCCAACACCGTCGCGCTGTGCCTGAGGGACGAAGCGGGCAACGTGACGCCGACCCCGGCGACTGTGACCGTGGTCCGCGACACCAGCGCACCCACCGCCCCGCTGCTGGCGACCCCCGTGGCCGAGGCGGGGATCATGCGCCTGGCCTGGACCGCGGGGAGCGACCCCGAGTCGGGCATCAGGCACTACGAGGTCCATTTCCGCTCCTCCAGGACTGGCGCCGCAGAGACGATCATCCAGCCCATCTACACCACCTCCTACGTCCTGGAGCAGCTGCGCAACTACCGGCCCTACGACGCCTACGTCGTCGCGGTCAACGGCGCGGGGCTCACCAGCAGCTCCAACACCTCTTCGGCGGAGGCGATCCCCGGCTGGCGTCAGGCCGACCTGCTGGACTTCAGCTACAACGAGACCAACCGCAAGTTCTTCGAGTACAACGACGTGCTCTACATCGGCCGCGCCCTCTCCTCCGGCAGTGGCACGACCAACCTGAAGACCTGCAACACCCGCACCCGCGACTGCATCAACTCCGACAGCTGGACCTCGGCGGACATCAACACCGACGCCGCCACCGGGCTGGCCTACTCCTTCGCCTTCGCGAGCGCGGGCCAGTATCCGACGCCGGGGCTCTACCAGCTGTACGGGCACTACTCGGGGGGCACGGGAGTGGACAAGGTCAAGCTCAGGCGCTGCGACCTCTACGCGCATCCCGACTGCAGCAAGGCGACCGATTGGGGCTTGGTAGGCGATGTGGACAGCGGGACGGCAGGCGACTACCGCACCGACGCCAACACCGCGCTGATCTATGACGGCGCGCGGATGCTGGCGGCCTACCCGGTCAAGACGCTCGACGGCTTCGGCTGCAGCCTGCGCACGCTCAGGACCGGCATCTGCAAGACCAACTCCGCCTACTGCAGCGCGGAGGGCGATTGGACGAAGGTCGAGCACGGGGCGCTCGCCGACGCCAACTCGGTGGACGCCAAGCTGGTCTCCGACCGGCTCATGCTGGCCTGGGTGGACACGGACTTCGGCGGCACCGCCACCTGCGTGCGCAACGCCACCGATCAGAACCTGCACGTCTCGGTGTGCCAGGTGGACACCGACTGCGACGCGACGGCGGACTGGACGGGCTACGTCGTCGACCCCAACACCGGGCCCGACGACCACAAGCGGACCTCGCCCAAGCTCGCCACCGACGGGACGACGGTGTGGCTCGCCTACCGCGAGTTCTCGGACTACTACAACACCGACAAGCTCTTCGTCGCCAGCTGCAACCTGGTGAGCACCCAGTGCGACTCCGCCTCGGACTGGGCGTACTACGAGATGCCGCTGAGCGGCGCCTGGGCGGGCGACCCCATCGGCCTGTCTTGGAGCCGCGGGAGCCTGCACCTGGCGTGGGGCCGCTACGGCCGTCTGCACTACGCCTCGTGCGACAGCACCACCGGCTGCAACCAGCCCCAGGACTGGAACGACTACCGCAGCTCGGCGCTCACTCCGCAGCTGCTCTTCGTGGGCGCCTACGACTCCATGGCCAACTGGGGCCACATGCTGGTACGCGAGACCGACCCCTACCTGCTGATCGCCATGAACAACCACTCCTGGGGCCTGCTCCAAGGCGCCGAGCTGGAGACTCCCGGCCGGTTCGCCGCGGGACCGTCCATCGACCAGACGCACGTCGAGTGGCAACCCGTGGGAACCGCCAGCGGCTACGACGTCCGCTTCGGCACCGCCAGCCGCTCCTACACCAACCTCCAAAGCGTGGGCCCGTCGATCCAGCGCCTCGACGTCAGCGCCAGCGTCACCAGCCCACTCTACTTCGCCGAGACCGGCCGCAAGTCCGCGCAGTACTCGGACCCGACGCGGGAGATCAAGGCGCGCAAGTTCACCTCCTTCTACGACGGGACCTACTCCGGCTGGTACACGTCAGGGCGCCTGTTCGGCGTGGCGCTGGGAGACCCCTCCGATGGCGTGCCCGCCCTCACGGTGCACCGCCGCAGCTCCTCGGAGTACCGGGCCCACTACTGCAACACGGCCCCCTGCGACGACACCTCGAGTTGGAACGGCCCGGGCTATACCCTCTTCAGCGACCCGAGCGTGAAGTTTCTCAAGGGCGCCTCGGGCTCCGGCGCGCTGGCGTTGGCCTCTTGGGACGGGACGGCCCTCTCGGTGCGCTACTGCGACCCCTCCTCCGGGTGCACCACCGACACCGCGTGGACGAAGGTCGACTTCCCCACCACCGACCTGGTGGCAATGGACATCACCGCCAACGGCTCGCGGATGGCCGTGGCCACCTGCCAGAGCACGCTGCGCCTGGTGGACAGCGGCACGATGGGCGCCACCACCGCGGCGAACACCTTCGACACCAACAGCGGGACGCCGACGTTCGGCGTGGGCGATGCCGTCTGCCTCGAGCACTACGACACCCTCGACAGCGGCGCGTCAGGGGCCACCCCCTCGGTCAGCCAGCTCGACACCAACGACGCCGGCCTGACCGTCTACGCGGGGGACATCGTCTACATCTCGGGCCCCTCGGGAAACAAGAGCATCGGCTACTACTACGTAAACACGGTCTCCACCGATGTGCTCAACCTCCAGAACCTGAGCAGCGCCACGAGCATGGACCTGGCCACGGGCCTGAGCAGCGTGCCCTGGACCGGCTACAACACGGTGTACCGTCACACCTCCGCCTCGGGCACGCGCAACCCGGCGAGCACGCTCGAGGTCAACAACGACTTCGACACCGGGGTCAACCTGGGCTCGGCCAACTACCGCGGCGATTACCTGGTGGTGACCCGCGGCTCCAATGCCGACAACGGCGACGAGGGCATCTACTCCATCTACGACCAGTTCCTCGACTCCGGCACGGGGACCACCGTGCTCCTGCTGCGCTACACCACTGGAGGCGTCCCCAGCCTCAGCCATGACACGGGCCTGATGTGGTCGGTTGTGGAAGGCAACCGCAACTACGGGTGCTACCGTGCCTCGGCCATCGCCACCGACGTCTTGACTCTCCAGCACTTCGACGGCTCGACCGTCTCTCTCGACTGGCCCTTGAGCAGCATCGCCTGGCGCGCCTACGACCTGCTCGACTACGGAGCGGGGACCCTGGGCCCCTCCACCACCCCGGGAGGCAACGACTTCAACCTGGGCGAGTACATCACCGCCGACTACCGCGGGCAGTACCTGCTGGTGACCCGCGGCACGAGCTCCAGCGACGGGTACGAGGGGCGCTACCTCATCTATGACCAGGTCAAGGACCCCCTCGACGGCACTACCGCGCTCTACGTGGTGACCGAGGATGGCTTGACCCCCTCCTTCTCCACTCTCTCCAATATCTCCTGGG
>JACRCT010000881.1 GCA_016218885.1 Deltaproteobacteria bacterium
CTGGCGGCGCGTGGTGGCCTCGCCGGTTCCCAAGAAGATCATCGAGCTCGACGCCATCCTCGACCTGCTCGACGACGGAATGATCGTCATCGCGGCGGGCGGCGGCGGCATCCCGGTGATCGAGCGCGAGGACGGCTCGCTCGCGGGCGCGGCGGCGGTCATCGACAAGGACCTCGCCAGCTCGGTGCTGGCCCGCGCGGCCAAGGCCGACGTCTTCGTCGTCTCCACCGCCGTGGAGAAGGTCTACGTCAACTTCAAGAAGCCGGACCAGAAGGCGCTCGACCGCGTCACTCTCGCCGACATCAAGAAGCTGATGGAGGAGGGCCACTTCGCGCCGGGGAGCATGAAGCCCAAGATCCAGGCGGTCATCGAGTACCTGGAGGGTGGCGGCAAGGAGGCGCTGATCACCGACCCGGCGCACCTGGTCGACGCCTTCCAGGGCAAGACCGGCACCTGGATCGTCAAGTGAGGCCCGCCGGCCAGTTCGGCACCGCGCTGCGGTGCGTCCGGTGCGGGAGCACCTGCGAGCCCTCCGCCAGCCTCTACGTCTGCACCTGCGGCGGGAACCTGCTGGTGGAGTACGACCTGGCGGCGGCGCGCGGCGCGCTGACCCGCAAGTCGCTCGCCGCCTCGTCCGACCACACCCTGTGGCGCTACCTGCCCCTCTTGCCGGTCTCGCACCGGCTCGAGGGGCCTCCAGTGGGCTGGACCCCGATGGTCGAGGCTGCCCCGCTCGCCCGGGAGCTGGGCGTCCAATCGCTGTGGATCAAGGACGACGGCCGCAATCCGAGCGCCTCGTTCAAGGACCGTGCGAGCTCCGTGGCGCTGCAGCGAGCCCGTGAGCTCGGCCACCCGCTCGTCACCGGCGCCTCCACCGGCAACGCCGCCTCGGCCACCGCGGTGCTCTGTGCTGCGATAGGCATGAAGGCCCGCATCTTCGTCCCCAAGACGGCCCCCCGCGCCAAGATCGCACAGCTGCTGACCTTCGGCGCCGAGGTGCTCGCCGTCGATGGAACCTACGACCAGGCCTTCGACCTGTGCCTCGAGGCCACGCGGCGCTTCGGCTGGTACAACCGCAACACCGGGTACAACCCCTACACCCGCGAGGGCAAGAAGACCGTCTCCTTCGAGATCCTCGAGCAGCTCGGTTGGACCGTGCCCGACCTCGTGGTGGTGCCAGTCGGCGACGGCAACATCCTCACCGGCGTGTGGAAGGGCTTCGTCGAGGCCAAGCAGCTGGGCCTGGTCGACCGCACTCCACGGCTGCTCGCGGTGCAGGCCGAGGGCAGCGCGGCCATCGTGCAGGCGTTGCGCGGGGACGGCACCATCCGGCCGGTCTCGGGCGACACCGTGGCCGACTCGATCTCGGTGAGCCTGCCGCGCGACGGCGAAGCGGCGGTGCAGGCGGTGCGCGCCTCGGACGGGTTTGCGGTGACCGTCTCCGACCAGGCCATCCTCCAGGCCATCCTCCAGGTTGCGCGCGGCGCCGGCGTCTTCGCCGAGCCCGCCGCAGCCGCCTCGTGGGCCGGTCTCAAGGCGGCCAAGGCGCAGGAGCTGATCCGGCCGGAGTGGAAGATCGTCAGCCTCAACACCGGCAATGGCCTCAAGGACGTCGCCTCGGCCATGAAGGTCGCGGGCGAGCCGAAGGTCATCCTTCCCGACCCGGAAGTGCTGGAGAAGCTGTTCGGTGCCTAACCCTCGCCCCATGCCCGCTCCCACTCGGTGAGGGAGCGACGGGCGGCGAGGAGGGCCCCGAAGCATTCGGCGTGATATCGATCGGCGTTCCGTTCTTCTTGAGACCCGTTTTTCGACGAAGGAGAGACCATGGCCAGCCCGAAGTTCGATCCCCAGGTGATCAAGACCTTGATCGGCAAGAGCCTGCTCGTCACCAGCGACTGGACGACCCCCGAGGTCGAGGCGCTGCTGACGGTGGCGCAGCGCTTCCAGCAGCTCGATCGCGAGGGCAAGCTGCAGCCCCTGTGCCCCAACGAGCTCGCCTACGCGATGTTCTTCGACAACTCCACCCGCACCAAGTCGGCCTGGGCGGGTGCGGCGACGCGGCTGGGCATGATGCCGGTCATCGTGGACGGCTCCTCCACCCAAGTCGCCCACGGCGAGACCCCCTCCGAGACCGGCGCCATGCTGGGGATGAACTCCCACGCCATGGGCATCCGCCACGACAAGGTGCTCAACGAGGGCAACGCCTTCATGCGCGAGGTCAAGCGCGGCATCGACGAGTACTTGGCCGCCACCGATGACAAGCGCCAGGTGCCGATCGTCAACCTGCAGTGCGACGTCGATCACCCCACCCAGACCCTGGCCGACCTGCTCTGGCTGCGCGACAACTTCAAGGACGGGCTGGCCGGCAAGAAGATCGCCGTCAGCTGGGCCTACTCCCCTTCCTACGCCAAGCCGCTGTCAGTGCCGCAGGGGCTGATCATGCTGCTCACCCGCTACGGCGCGAACATCACCCTGGCCCATCCCAAGGGCTACAAGCTGATGGACCGCTGCCTCGATGACGCCCAGAGGCACTCCAAGGAGTCGGGCGGCAGCTTCACCGTCACCGACAACATGGACGAGGCGTTCAAGGGCGCTGTCGCGGTCTATCCCAAGAGCTGGGGACCCCACGAGCTGATGCTCAAGCGGGTCGGCGAGAAGGACGACGCGAAGCTCAAGGCGCTCGAGAAGCAGATGCTGGAGCAGAACGCCCAGTTCAAGGACTGGATCTGCGACGAGCGGCGCATGGGCCTCACCCAGGACGGCAACGCCCTCTACCTGCACTGCCTGCCCGCCGACATCGGCGCCGAGGTCAGCCCGGGCGTGATGAAGAAGCACGTCGTCAACGTGGCCCGCGAGGCCAACAAGAAGCTGTACGTGATCATGGCCATGCTGGCGGTGGCCAAGGTCCAGGACCTGGCCAAGAAGCTCGGCCTCTAGTCGCCGCCTCTTCCGCACCACCACTCTTGGGGGGCGTGGGCGTCCCGCCCGCGTCCATACGTTCTTTCCCCCTGCCGTCTGTCGCCGCCCCCGGAGGAACCGATGTCGTCCAACCTCGACGTACGCGTGGCCGAGCTGGCTGCCCGATACCGCCCCCTCGCGACCGAGATGCTCCGCGAGGTCATCCGCATCCCCGCCGACTACGTCGACAAGCCTGCCGACCTGGGAGTCGATCCACTCTGCGGCCTGTACAACCACGAGCAGCCGCGGCTGGAGTACCTGCGCCAGAAGATCATCGACATCAAGGCCGTGCGCCGCCCCGAGGACGTCTTCTTCGAC
>JACRCT010000005.1 GCA_016218885.1 Deltaproteobacteria bacterium
ACATGCCCGAGGCGGCGCCGAAGAACTGCTGCAGCTCCTCGAAGAAGCTCTGGCCGAATACCCGCGCGAACAGGCCGTTGATGAGGTCGCTGGCCTTCCTCCAGAAGCCGCCCTTGCGCGAGCTGTCGGGCAGGAAGAACCCCAGGATGCGCTTGTCGAGGAAGCGCGCGAGCCGGCCCGGCGCCTCGAGGACCTCCAGCGCGTTGCGCGAGGGCGGGGTGTCGAGGACCACCAGCTCGTAGGCGCCGCCGGTGGACAGCTCGTAGAGCGCCTCGGCCGCCGTGTACTCCTGCATGCCGGCCACCATCTCCGACAGGTGCCGATAGAGCCGGTTGGCCAACAGCTTCTCGGCGCGCTCCGAGGAAGGGGCGAGCCGGCGCACCATGCTCTCGAACACCGCGGCCGGGTTGAGCATCCAGGCGTGCAGCTCTCCGGTGTCGAGGCCGGCCTCGACCAGCCGCTCGTGGGGCACCGGCGAGGGTTGGGCGGCCGCTTCGGGGATGCCCATCGCCTCGGCGAGGCGCCGCGCGGGGTCGATGGTCAGCACCAGCACCTTGCGCCCGGCCCGGGCGCCCGCCAGGCCCAGCGCCGCGGCGGTGGTGGTCTTGCCCACCCCTCCAGCACCGCAGCAGACGATCACCTTCTTCTCGCGGACCAGCGCACCGACCTGGGCGGCGTCGGAGAGGGCGATGCTCTGAACGGTCACCGAGTGGCCTTTCCCGCCTGAGCTGGGCTCGACTTGTAGGCCGCCAGCAGCAGCTGCGCAAGACGCTCGGAGAGCGCGGGGCCCCGCTCCGGCATCTCGGGGACGGAGAAGACCGGAAGCCGTGACGACTGCTGCAGCCGCTCCAGCGCGCTCACCGCGCGATCGAGCCGCTTGAGCGCACGCACCCCGAGCAGCGGCCCGGCGGCGGCGTTGAGCGAGTCGACCTCGGCGCGCTCGTCGGCGGTGAACGGGTCGGACGGAACGCGGTTGGCCACCATCGCCGAGAGCGGGACCTTGTGGCGCGAGAGCCCCTCGACCAGCTCCAGAGACTCGCTGACGGGCAGGCCCTCGGGGAGCGTGACGACGAGCGTTCCGGTGGAGCGGGGGTCAGTCAGCAGGCTCAGCCCCTCGCGCACCGCCCGGCCGATGGGCCCTCCGGGGATGATCTTGAGGATCACCTCCGGCAGCTGGGTGATGGCCAGGGCGTGGCCGGTGGCAGGCAGATCCACCACTGCGATCTCGTGCTCGAAGGAGCCGTCGGAGCGCTTCTGCCGCAGCAGATCGAGCATGCGATAGAGCACGCCCATCTCGCCGAAGGCCGGCGCGGCGTGCAGGAACCTTCGGATGGCCGTGGAGCGCATCGCGGCATCGGCGACCATCCGCACCGGAAAGGTGTCCTGCAGGAAGCGCCGGTGTCCCATGGAGGGGGTGAGCAGCACGCTGCGGATGCCCGGGGCGATCCTGACGGGCTCCTCGGCACTGGCCTTGGCTCCCAGAGCCTCGGCGAGCGCGGAAGGGGTGTTGCCCTCCGAGGCGACCTCGGCGGCCAGCACGCGCTTTCCGCTCCAGGCCGCCGCGCGGGCGAGCGCCGCGGCAAGAACGGTCTTGCCCACACCGCCCTTGCCCGTCACCAGGACGACGCGCCTCGTCAGCAGGCTCAACACGTCACGCACCCTCGTGGAGGAAACGCTCCGTCGAACCCCGCCATTCTAGCGTGCAGCCGCACCTTGGCCGAGCGGGCGGACGGTCGAGCCACTGGGCTTCGAGAGCTGTCTGCCTCGACCGCTCAGGGAAGATTGGCGAGCAGCGCCCGTGCGCGCTCGGCCGCCGGTCCGGGTGTCCGGGTGACGACCTGCAGCGGCTGGCGAGCCTTCTCGCCGATCTGGGCGAGCACGGCCGCGGCGTCATCGCCCGCCTGCGAGCCGTCGGAGAGCCTGGAGACCAATCGGGGGACGAGCTCGTCGGGGAACTGGATCTCGGCGCGCAGATGATCGGCCGCGCGCGCATCCCCGGGCCGCAGCGCCAGAGCGCGCATCCAGGCGATGACCGCCTCGGTGCGCATCTCCGCGTCGCCAATACCCCTGCGAATGAGGTTCACGCCGAGCATGCTCCAGGCATCGGCGTTGTCCGCCGCCACCTTGAGGATCTCGCGGCAAAGCGCCTCGCCCTTGCTCACCTCCCGGGCATTGGTCGCCTCGTCCGCCTGGGCCACCAGTGCCCCGACGTCCACTCCTGACTCCTGCTTCTTCCGTTCGCCGAAAAGCCAGCCGAAGACCATGACCTACCCTGCGCCCCCTCAAGCGAGGCCCACAAGCTACCACGACTGCCCGCGACGGCCACCCCTTGACGATCCACACCTGGGCAAGGCCCGTTTTTCCAGCGAATTTGCCTGATCGGGGAGAGCCTCTGCGCCGATGAGGGTAGGAATCAAGGCCCACGCACCCCTGAGCCCGCCTGGGCTAAAGTGCCGCGCATGGCAACTTCGCGCATCGCCGGCTTCGAGGTGGGAGAGGGCCACCCGCTCCTGCTCATCTGCGGTCCGGACGTGGTCGAGGGCGAGGAGATCACGCTCCGATCCGCCCTCACGGTGAAGGCGCTCGCCGCCCGCCACGGGCTGCCGCTCGTCTTCAAGTGCTCGGTCGACAAGGCCAACCGCACCTCCCTCCACAGCTACCGGGGGCCAGGCCTTCCCGACGGCCTGCGCATCCTCGCCAAGGTGAAGGAGCAGACGGGGCTCCCGGTGCTGATCGACGTCCACGAGCCCGCCCAGGTCCCCTCCATCGCCGCGGTCGCCGACGTCGTGCAGGTGCCGGCGTTCCTGTGCCGGCAGACCGACCTGCTCGTCGCCTGCGCGCGCAGCGGCCGGCCGGTGAACGTCAAGAAGGGCCAGTTCGTGGCCCCCAAGGACATGCGCCATGCCCTCGGCAAGCTGCGGGAGAGCGGATGTGCGGACGTGCTCCTGACCGAGCGGGGCTCGAGCTTCGGCTACAACAACCTCGTGGTGGACATGCGCTCGCTGGCGATCATGCGCGCTCTGGGTGCGCCGGTCTGCTTCGACGCGACGCACAGCGTGCAGCTGCCCAGCGCCGCCGGGGACACCACCGGCGGAGAGCGCCAGTTCGTGCGACCGCTGGCCCGCGCGGCGGTGGCGGCGGGAGTCGACGCGCTCTTCCTCGAGGTCCACGAGGATCCCTCTCGGGCCCTGTGCGACGGCCCCAACTCGCTCGACTTCGCCGAGCTGGACCGGCTGCTGAGCGAGGTGACGGCCATCCGGAAGGCGCTCACATGAAGCCCGACGCGAGCAGAATGCGAGAGCTCGCCCGCCAGGTCGACCTGCTGGTCCTCGACGTCGACGGGGTGCTCACCGACGGCGGGCTCTACTACGGCGCCGAGGGGGAGGCGCTCAAGCGCTTCGACGTCAAGGACGGCCATGGGCTCGTCCTCGCGCACCTGGTGGGATTGCGCGCGGCTATCCTGACGGCACGGCGCTCGGCCATCGTCGAGAAGCGGGCGTCGGAGCTGCGGATCTCACCGGTGCTCCAGGGCTTCCGAGACAAGAAGGCCGGACTCCTCGAGCTGCTCGCGATGACCAAGGTGCGTGCCTCGCGGGTCGGCTACGTCGGCGACGACATCAATGATCTGCCGGCGATGTCCCTGGTGGGCTTTCGCGCCTGCCCCTCCGACGCCGCCGCGGAGGTCCGCCGAGCCTGCCACTTCGTGGCGAAGGCAGGCGGGGGACGCGGTGCAGTCCGGGAGATCGTCGAGCTGCTGCTCAAGGCGCAAGGCAAGTGGGCAGAGGCGCTGACCGCGGTCGTCACTCCGCCTCCGGGGGTCGGCCGATAACCTGCTTTGGAGCGACCCGAGCACCTCATGGCCGAGAAGCGCCTGCACAAGAGACTCAAGCGCTTCCTTCGCTACTACTTGCTGCGCGCCCTCTTCGCCGTCGCCGGCCTGCCGCCCCTCGAGCTCGCGCGTCGGCTGGGCGCGGCGCTGGGGGGATTGGCCTTCCTCCTCGCCGGCGGCGAGCGGCGCAAGGCGCTGAGCTCCCTGGCCATCGCCTTTGGGGAGAAGAGCGAGGCCGAGCGATACGAGATCGCCCGCGACAGCTTCCGGCACCTGGGCATGCTGGGGGCCGAGGTGTGCCAGCTGCGTCACATCGACCCGCAGCTCGAGCGCTACGTGGAGCTCTCCGAGGGCAGCCAGAGGCTGCTCGCCGAGGCCTACGCCGAGAAGCGGGGCGTGGTCTTCATCACCGGCCACGTCGGCAACTTCGAGCTGCTGGCGCGGCGCTTCGGCAGGCTGGGCTACCCCAGCCAGACCATCGCCAAGCAGTCGAGCGACCCGCGCATGACCGCGCTCATCGAGCGCATCCGGGTCAGCGGCGGCTACCAGATCCTGTGGCGCGGGCAGGAAGACCTCTTCGCGCTGATGGAGCGCCTGCTGGGCCGAGGCGAGTTCCTCGGCTTCCTCATCGACCAGGACATCAAGGCCCGCGGCGTCTTCGTGGACTTCTTCGGGCGCCCAACCTTCACTCCCCGCGCCGCCGCCGACCTCGCCCTGAAGACCGGCGCCGCGGTGGTCACCGGCTTCGTCTTCCGGCGCGGGGACGGCGGACACCGCTTCGAGGTCGCGCGGCTGCCAGTGCACCGCTCGGGCGATCCCGACGCCGACGCGCTGGCGCTGACCCAGGCGATGACCCGCGCCATCGAGGACGCCATCCGCCGCGCGCCACACGCCTGGGTCTGGCTGCACCAGCGCTGGAAGACCCGGCCCGAGCAGGCGGCTCCGCCCTCCCGGGCTGGGGACACGAGCAGGGCGGGGCGTTGAGCTTCTCGAGCCCAAGAGTGCTCTCGTCACGGCTTGGGCCCTCTCGAGAACGACCCCCATCCCCGGCCCAGAAGCCTTGCGAGGGCCCAGGGTCTCCAGTAGAAACCACTGCAATGGCGCACCCGCCGGGGGTCGTCCTGCCAGGCTCGACGCGGAGGAGGTATCGCGGGTGCTGCACACCGACGAGCTCGAGCGCTGGCTGGCCGTTGCGAGAACGGCGTGTCCAGGGATCCTCGTCCAGCCAGACGCCCTGCTCCGACGAATCCGCGTGATGCTCGGCAGCCGCGAGCCCCCCGCGCTGCGCGGCGAGGACCTGGTGCTGGCCGCTGCCTGCCTCGAGGGCGACCCTGCGGCGATGGCGCACCTCGACCGCCTGATCCGCTCGGTCTCTCGGCGCGCCCTCGCCCGAGTGGGGATCGCCGCCGACCTCGACGAGGTCTGCCAGCAGGTGCGCAGCAAGCTGCTGCTGGGCCAGCGGGGGCCGCCCAAGCTCGGGGAGTACAGTGGGCACGGACCGCTGAGCCGCTGGCTGCAGACGGTCGTCCTGCGACAGGCCCTCAATGAGCGCCGACATGAGGCGCGCGCCGAAGGGGCGGCGACCCGCTGCCTCGCCGCCGATCTCCAGCCGCTCGCCGACCCGGAGATCGACTTCCTGCGCCGCCGCTACCGTGAGGACTTCGACGGCGCCTTCGCTGGCGCCCTCGCAGGCCTGAGCGACCGGGAGCGGAGCCTTTTGCGCCTGCACCTGATCGATGGCCTGAGCTACAGCCAGCTCGCAGTGCCCTATCAGGTGGAGCGCTCCACCATCTGCCGGTGGCTTCGGACCACCCGCGAGAAGCTCGTGGAGCAGACCCGGGCGCGCCTGGCGGAGCGCCTCGCGCTGAGCGACAGCGAGCTCGACAGCCTGATGCGGCTGCTGTGCAACGAGATCGACGTGAGCATCGGGGGCCTGCTGCGGTCCACCAAGGGCTGACCTCGCGGGTCCCCCGCGGATCGACTCGATTCAACGATCGCCCCCCGCCGGTGTCTTCACCCTTGAGCGAGGTTGCAGGCAGCGCCCAGGGCGCTGCTGGTCGGATTCTCTCGCCCACAAACCCCTCACCCGGTGAGATCGAACATGACGGTCAAGCTCCACAGTCGCACCATCCCCGCGGCGGACCCCAGCACGCGCTCGAATCCCGTGGCAGCCGCCGAGAGGAAGGCGCCTCCGGCACTCGCGATGGCCGTCCAGCCGGGCACCACCGGTGATTCCTTCGAACCGGCGGCGGCCAAGGGCCTCGCCGCCACGATGGCGCTCCCTCAAGGCAAGCCGACGCCGACCTGGGTCGGCAACGCGTCGGTCCAGATCGGGCGGGGCCCGGGCACGGGGGCTGACGCGACCAAGCCTTTCCTCTTCGATTCCTGGGCGCGCGAACGCGCGGACACGACCAAGGCGAGCTTCGAGGCCTGGGTGCCTGGGCTGAGCGACGCCGCGGAGATCGACAAGACCCAGTTCGAGGCCCGGGTTCACTTCCGCGTGAACGACGGCCCGCTCCAGACGATGCCGGCGACCCTGGACGGCAAGGCCGGCAACAACGCGCGCTTCGCCTTCGACCTCCGAGCGATGGACCCGTTCCGCCAGGGCGAGCCGCCTCCCAGCGCGAACGAGATGCGGGTGGAGTATTTCTTCAGCGTCAACGGCGCCCCCGTGCGCCCCAGCAGCGGGGAGTCCTTCCAGGGCGTGTTCACCGGGCGCGGGGCGGCCCCCCTGCCCTCGAGCACCCCCGCTCAAGCGCCGGCCACCGAAGCCGCCGGCGGTCCCGCCCCGACCTGGACTGGCAACGTCACGGCCGCCATCGGTCGGGGCCCCACCAGCGGGCGAAATGCCGCTGAGCCCTTCCGCTTCGATTCCTGGTCGCGCCAGCGTGCGGAGACCACGAAGGTCGGGTTCGAGGCCTACCTGCCGGGCATTACCGACGCCAGCAGCATGGACGCCCAAAAGCTCAAGGCCGAGCTCCACTACCGCTTCGGAGGCTCGGGGCAGTTCCAGAGCCGACCCGCCGTCCTCGACGGCAAGGTGGGGAACAACGCCCACTTCGCGGTCGACCTGCGCCAGGTCGACCCCTTCGCTCAGGGCGCGAGCCCCAGGCCAACCGGGCCGACGAAGATGGAGTACTACTTCACCCTCAACGGCGCGCAGGTCCGGCCCGACAACGCCCAGACCTTCCAAGGCGTCTTCGAGTAGCCCCGCCCTTGTGGGCAGCACCTCGCTCGTGATTGTGTTCGCCGTACGTGTTGCCGGCGAGGCCGCGAGCCGCTGTCTCGCCATGGGACCGGGGCGCTGACCGCATGACGTGCCCAAACGAGAGCCTTCTGGTCGAGTTCGCCGAGGCTCGCCTGCAAGGCACTGAGCTCGAGCGCGCGGAGCAGCACCTGGCGAGCTGCGCCCAATGTGGGCGGCGGGTGGCCGAGATTCTCACGGCGAGGGTCGCCCGCTCGGCGCCCGAAGTACCCTCGGCTGCGCCGCTGAGCCGGGGCGCACAGGTCGGCCGCTTCATCGTCCTCGACTGCATCGGCTTCGGGGGGATGGGGGTCGTCTACGCGGCCTACGACCCCGAGCTCGATCGCAAGATCGCTCTCAAGCTGTTGCGCGCCGCCGCGCTCGAACCTTCGCAAGCCGCCCACGCCCACGCCCAGGTCCGACTGACCCGCGAGGCGCAGGCCATGGCCCGCCTCTCGCACCCCAATGTCGTGGCCATCTACGACGTGGGGACCCATGGCGACCGCGTGTTCGTGGCCATGGAGCTGGTGGAAGGAGCCTCCCTGCGCGACTGGATGGCGCAACGCACGCGCCGCTGGCGTGAGGTGCGCGAGGTCTTCCTCGCCGCGGGCCGGGGGCTGGCGGCGGCGCACGCGGCCGGCATCGTCCATCGCGACTTCAAGCCCGAGAACGTGCTCGTAGACGGAGGAGGCCGGGTCCGGGTAACCGACTTCGGCCTCGCCGGCGCCTCTCCGCAGGGCGGGGGGGAGGTCGAGCCCGCCGAATCCTTCGGTCTGGAGGGGATGACCCAGACCGGCGCGATGCTCGGCACGCCGCGCTACCTGGCTCCAGAGCGGATGGAGGGTGTGGCAGCCGACGCGCGCGCCGACCAGTTCAGCTTCTGCGTCTCGCTGTACGAGGCTCTGCTCGGCCAGCCGCCCTTCGCCGGGGAGACCTTCCCCGAGCTTCGCGAAGCCGTCCTCGCCGGCAAGATCGGGCCGACGCCCAAGGCTGGGCGCGTCCCGGCCTGGCTGCTGCGGGTGGTGCTCAAGGGGCTCGCGCGCAACCCGAACGACCGCTTCGCTGCGATGGAGGCGCTGCTCGAGCAGCTCGGGCGCGATCCCCGGCAGCGGCTGCTGCGCCCTGCCGCGGCAACCGCCGCGGCGCTCCTGGTCGCCTCCGGCGTGCTCGGTCACCGGCTGCTGGCGCGGCAGGACCAGCAGATGTGCCAAGGCTCGGCTGCGCCGCTGGAAGGGGTCTGGGGGCCGCTGCAGCAACAGGAGGTGCACCGCGCCTTCGCCGCCACGGCCACTCCGTTCGCCGAGGATGCGTGGCGCGGCGTGGAGCGGACCCTTTCCCGCTATGGGGCCGCCTGGGCACGGATGCGCACCGAGGCCTGTGAGGCGACCCGCATCCGGGGCGAGCAGTCAGACCAGGTGCTCGGCCTGCGCATGTCCTGCCTCGATCAGCGCCTCAAGGGGATGGAGGCCCTCGTCGAGCTCTTCGCGCGCGCTGACGCCCGCGTGGTCGAGCGGTCCATCCAGGCGGCCGAGACCTTGGGGCGAATCGAGACGTGCAGCGATGCGGCCTCGCTGTTGGCGCGCGTGGCGCCGCCCGACTCACCCCAGCATCGCGCCCAGGTGGAAGCCGTGCGCGCGCAGACCAGACGGGCCAAGGCGTTGCTCGACGCGGGCAAACCCCGTGACGCCGCACAGCTGATCGAGCCCGTCGTCGCCCAGGCCAAGGAGCTGAGCTACCGGCCGCTCGAGGGCGAGGCGCTGTGGCTCGCGGGTCTGACGCGCAGCGCCCTGGGAGAGCACGCCTCGGCGTCCCAGGCCTTCCATCAGGCGGCCCTCGCCGCCGAGGTCGGACGGGACGACCACACCGCGGCCGGCGCCTACCTCTCGTTGGCGGTGGAGCAGAGCGGGCACTTGAGGAAGATCGACGAGGGGCTGCGCGCGGCGGACCATGCCGCGGCGGCGTTGGAGCGCATCGGCCGGCAGCCTTCCCTCGAAGGCGAGCTCGACTACGCGCGAGGGATGATCGCCTACCACGCTGGAAAGCTGGGCGACGCGCAGGCGTTCGTCACGCGCGCGCTCGCTCAGCTGGATTCGTCGGAGGGTCCCGACCACCGGCGAGCCTGGTCGGCGCGCAGCCTGCTGGGCACCATCCTGCTCTACCGCGGCGAGCTCGGTCTCGCCCTGGCGCAACAGCAGACCGCGCTCGCCAGCGCTCGGCGCTCGCTGGGAGATGAGCATCCGGACACCGCCAACGTGATGAGCAACCTCGCCAACGTGGTCCATTTCCAGGGCGAGTGGGAACAGGCCATCGCGCTTCAAGGGCAGCTGCTGGCGCTGCGCACCCGGCTGCTGGGCCCCGAACATCCCTCGACGATCTGGACGCAGGCGAACATCGCCGACGTGATGCTCCATGCCGGCAGGGCGCGCGAAGCGGCAGCGAGCTTCGAGCAGGTCCTTCCTCGGCTCGAGAAAGCGCTGGGGCCCCGCCACGTGCGTATCGCCCTGGCCCTTCCGTCCTACGGGCGAGCGCTCGCGCGGCTCGGCCGCACCAAGGAGGCCGCGACGGCATTCCGACGCGCCCTGGACGTGGCCCAGGCGCAGGGCAGCGGCGGTGAAGCGGCAGGCGCCGACGCGAGCATGGGCCTGGCCGAGCTGCTCCTGCGCCAGAAGCAGCCGAAGCCGGCCAAGGCCCTGCTCGAGCGTGCGCTGGCGGCATGGCAGGAGGGGGCGGGGCACCCCAACGAAGCAGCGCGGACGAGCTTCCTCATGGCCGACGCCCTGTGGAGCCTCGGGCAGGAGCGCCCTCGTGCGCTGCAGATGGCTCGCGAGGCACGAGAGAGGCTCGCAGCAGCAGGGCCCTTCCACCAGGTAGACGTCGCGGAGATGGATGCCTGGCTGGCCCTGCGAGCAAAGTCCCTCCCCCATCCAGGCTCTCCGCCGGCAGCCCCCTGACCCAGGGATCCGCCGCCGCGCAGGAGCCAGAGGGCGCAGCGACCACACGCTCCTTCCGTCCCGGTCTGAAACACCGCTTCGCGCGCAACGAGGGTTGCACCAAAGAAGAGGGCGCCCCCTGTGCTTCTCGCACAGAGGGCGCCCGCGAGCTGCTCGGCATTTTGTCGCTACCCGAAAGCGCCCGGGCCGGCGACCCTCCGCACTACCAGGACTTCGAGCCGTGGCACGAGTTGGAGCAGGAGCTCCCGTTGAAACCGACGCTCGAGGACACGTTGCTCACGCCGTCCATGTGCGTGGTCGAGTTGACCGTGGTCTTGCTGTATCCCGACCCGTGGCAGGAGGAGCACGAGTACCCGAACGAGTTGGCGTGGAGCGAGTGACGCCCGGTCGACGGCGGGATGGCGTGGCAGGAACCGCAGGCCGGCGGGACGTAGTTGCAGGACTGGCTGAGAACGGGGTTCCCGCTGCAGCCGGCCGGCGAGGTGGAGGTCACGGTGCGGGTCTGGGTGCCGTTG